>DATBBS010000520.1:0-9675 GCA_036270895.1 Xanthobacteraceae bacterium | reverse complement strand
GAATGGGCGGGATGGATTTCTGATCCCATCGACCCGTTCGACCAAGATCGAGGGCGCGGCGAAAGTCGCGCCCTTTTGCTATGCGGCAACCGTGCGGCGCCCGATCAGTTCGTCTGCAGGCGGAAGCGCATCGTGCGCGCGCCGGTCAGGACCAGAAACTCGCCCTCGCGCCGCCAGTTCGTGACCTCGGTCAGACCCGCGAGCACATCATCGTCGCCACGCATGCGTTCGGGCGTGCAGGAACGCTCGGTCTTGGCGCCGGTCAGGATCGTGATGGTGTCGCCGGCGACGACCAGCTGGCCTTTGACGCTGCTGCACCACAGCTCGATGTCGGCAAGGCCGTTTTCCGCAATGTCGAGACTTGGCACGCGCTTCGAGCCCTTCATCGGTGGCGCATCGAGCAGCAATTCGCGGCCGAACGGAAATTCGGACTGGGCCGCGATGGCGGACGTCGCAGCGGCCGCCATCGCGACGCCGAGCACGAACACAACAGCGCGCCGGAAAGCAAGCCAAGGACGGTTCATCGGTATCTCCAATACATGACGCAACGGCCGCGAGGAGCGGAAATCGGCAGGACCTCAGAGCCGCACGATTCGGGCGCAATGAGGACCTGGCGTCAAGGATCCTCCGCAGGCCGTCCAGGGGTTGTTGCATCCTGTGCCGGACGGCCGGACGCTGTTATGCTCATGCCGTCGCTTCGTCTCGAAGGGGAGCCGCCCATGGATCAAAACATCATCAATCTCTACGACCGCTTCACGCATGGCGGGATGAGCCGGCGTGAATTTCTCGACCGATTGAGCGATCTGGTGGGCTCGGCCGCGGCCGCCGCCGCGCTGGTGCCGCTGTTACAGAGCGACTACGCCCAGGCCGCGATCGTCGCGCCCGATGACGCAAGGCTTGCGATCGAGACCACCTCGTATGATGCAGGCGGGTTGAAGATCAACGGCTATCTGGCGCGCCTCAAGGACGGGCGCAAGCGCCCGGCCGTCATCGTCATCCATGAGAACCGCGGCCTCACTCCGCATATCCAGGACATCACCCGCCGGATCGCGGTCGCCGGCTATCTGGCGCTCGGCGTCGACATCCTGAGCCCGCAAGGCGGTACGCCAGCAGACGAGGACAAGGCCCGCGACCTGTTCGCCGCGACGGTCAAGCCCGAGGAGGCCGCGCCACGCATCGCCGCCGCCGTTCCGTTTCTGGAAAAGCATGCCGAATCCACCGGCAGTGTCGGCGCCATCGGCTTCTGCTGGGGCGGTGGCATCGTCAACCGCATCGCGGTGCTGGCTCCCGCGCTAAAGGCCGGCGTCGCCTATTACGGCGTGCAGGTTCCGGCCGCCGACGTGCCGGCGATCCGCGCCGCGCTGCTGCTGCATTATGCGGGCAACGACGAACGTGTGAACGCCGGGATTCCCGCCTATGAGGCGGCGCTCAAGGCCAACCAGAAGCGCTATGCGCTCCACATCTATGACGGCGCCCAGCATGCTTTCAACAACGACACCGGCGCGGCGCGCTACAACAAGGAGGCCGCCGACCTCGCCTGGGGCCGAACCCTCGCCTTCCTGAAGGAGAATCTGGGCGCAGCGAGCCCGGCATAGCCGGACGCCGGCGCGGCCTCGCGTCCATGCGCGGGGCCGTCGCCACGAAGAATTTCCGGATTATTTCGGCCCCGCATCCCTCGACATCAAGGCCAAGGCCTCCTGCACGGTCGTCATGAACTGCGCCGGGAAGATGATGGTCGAGTTCTTCTCGACCGAGATCTCCGCCATCGTCTGGAGGGTGCGGAGCTGCAGCGCCACCGGATGCGCCGTGATGATGTCGGCCGCCTCGCCGAGCTTCACCGCGGCCTGGAACTCGCCTTCGGCGGCGACGATCTTGGCGCGGCGCTCGCGCTCGGCCTCGGCTTCCTTCGCCATGGCGCGCTGCATGTTGTCGGGAAGGGTGATGTCCTTGATCTCCACCGCGGTGACCTGGGTGCCCCACGGTTCGGTGTGCCGGTCGATCACATTCTTGATCTGCTCGTTGATGCTCGCGGTGTCGGAGAGAAGCTGATCGAGGCTGAAACGGCCGACCACGTTGCGCACGGTTGTCTGGCTGATCTGATTGATCGCGTTGTAGACATTCTCGATCGCGATCACGGCCTTCCCCGGATCGGCGATGTGATAATAGGCGACCGCCGCGATGTCGATCGAGACGTTGTCCTTGGTGATGATTTTCTGCGACGGGATCTGCATCGTGACGGTGCGCAGGGATACGCGCACCATCTGCTGGAACGGAACGAAGATGAGGGTCAGCCCTGGCCCGCGCACGCCCTCGAATTTTCCGAGGAAGAAGACCACGCCGCGTTCGTATTGCCGCAACACCCGGAGCGACCCCGCCGCATAAAGGACGAGCGCGACGAGGATAAAAAAACCGATACCCATCGACGTCTCCATCTGCTCGCCTCAAGGGGCCGCCATGCGATCGAGACCGCACGGCCGACCGATATGCACGGACAAAATGCCCCGCGGAGCGAAGCTTAGCACCCCGACAGCCGGCGCAGCTACGGCTCGACCGGCGAGCGCCCGAAGCCGGCAAGCCCCGCGACGGCGCGCTAGGTCCGTTCGACGATGGTCAGTCCCCGTACGCGGTCGAGCAGATAGATCAGGCCGCGGTCGTCGACCGTCAGGTCGTTGCTCGATACGCGCTCGCTGCCGGCCGGGACGTCGGGCATGAAATGGGCGACCTCGCGCGGGCTGTGGGGATTCTTCACGTCGATGATGCGCAGCCCCTGGGCGAACCAGGCGAAGGGGATTTCGGTGCCGGTGACCTTCTCGCAGGGCTGATGGCAGCCCGTCATGGGCTTGTGGCTGGGCTTGCCCTCGATGCCCTCGACCTGGAAGCTGCCGACCGGCACCGGCAGCGTCTCGTCGGTGATGTCGACCATCCACATGAAGGCCGGCAGCGTCTCCTCGGTGCGCTGCACGTCCTCGTCGGCGACCACGATGTAACGGCGGCCGTTGATCTCGAACGGCAGCGGCAGCGCGGTGTGAGTCGGGCAGGCAAAGGGCGGCGTCCAATCGAGGCCGGAGACGAATTTCGGCTTCGTCATGTCGGCGATGTCGAGGATCACGAAGCCGGCTTGCCAGTAACTGGTGTAGAGCCGGTTGCCGAGCCGCAGCGGATGATGACAGCGATGCGCGGTCTTGGGCCAGTTCGCCGTCTCGCCGCCCGCCGTCCACTGGCCGGGCAGCCACCAGCGCCCGACCTCGGTGGGGCGCGCCGGCTCCTTCAGGTCCATGATCATCATGATGTTGCCGACATAGCCTTCCAGCGTCGGCGACAGGTAGGCGTAGCGTCCGTCGAAATCGAACCGATGAACACCGGTACCCACCGTCATCCAGCGCGTCAGCTCGCGCGGCTTGGCCGGATCGCTGACGTCGTAGACGCCGAAGCCGGGGGCGAAATCCGGCGGGACCGGGTTGGTGTCGGCATGGTTGAGCTCGTGGTTGACCAGCATCACACCGTCATGCACGCGCACCTTGTGCGAATGGGTGCCGGGCGGCATGGCGAGCTTGGCGAGCTCTTTCGGATTGCGCGGATCGCGCAGGTCGACGATCGACGTGCCGTGCGGGCTGCGCATATGGCCGATATAGGCGATGCCGTTCTGTACCACGACCTGGCCGCCGCCGGCGCAGTCGAAATAGCCCACTTGGCGGAGCCCGACCCCTGAACCCATGAATGATACTCCCCTGCGCAATGCCCCTGCCCGCATGACCTCGTCATGCGCGGGCCCGAGCTTGATAGCACGTGGATCGGATTTTTGCGCACGGCGTTGCGCATGACGGCTCTGCCCGTCCGCGCGACCGGACGCGCCTGCTCGCCGATCGGGCGGAGTCCCGACGGCCTCAACCGACCCCGTAGAGGTAGTTCGGCAGCCACAGCGTCATGCCGGGCCAGAAATACATGATGACCATGCACAGGATCACGATCAGCATGTAGGGCATCATGCCGGCAAAGATCTGGTTGAGCGTGACGTGCTTGGGGGCGACGCCCTTGAGGTAGAAGGCCGACATTGCCACCGGCGGCGACAGGAACGCCGCCTGGAGATTCACGAACACGAGCGTGCCCCACAGCACGGGGTCGATGTTGAAATGCTTGAGCAGCGGCAGGAAGATCGGCACGAAGATCACGATGATCTCCGTCCACTCCAGCGGCCAGCCGAGCACGAAGATGATCGCCTGCGACAGGATCATGAATTGAATGGGCGACATGTTGAGCGAGAGCACCCATTGCTCGACCAGCGCCTGTCCGCCCAGAATCGCAAAAACCCCGGAGAACAGCGCCGAGCCGACGAACAGCCAGCACACCATCGCTGTGGTCTTCGCGGTCAGGAAGACCGCCTCCTTGGTGCGCTTCCAGTCGAGCGTGCGCGCCTGTATGGCGAGCAGGAACGCGCCGGCCGCGCCGACGCCGGCCGACTCGGTCGCGGTCGTGATGCCGAACAGGATGACCGCGAGCACGACCACCGTGAGGATGCCCAGCGGCATGATCGAGGACGACAACAGCTTGATCACTTCGAGCCGGTCGGCGTCGAGCCTCGCATAGTAGCGGACCTGAAACAGCGCGCAGACCGCCGCGATGATCCCGAACCAAAGGTAGAAGCCCTGCGGCGGTCCGAGCTCGGAGGGCGTCGCGGCGCTGGTCGCCAGGCCCGGCGTGCCGAGCTGCTGGATGCCCGAGTAAACCTCCTCGGCTGCCGCCTGCTGGTGGATGACGACATACCACCATGTGAGCCAGAGCGTGCCGGCGACGAGTATGAACGGCACCAGCGATGCGATGAAGTTTTTGACGAGCATCCAATAAGTGACTCGTCGATCGCCATTCTCGATCTCGGTGGCCCGCGACGGCGACACCAACGCCCATAGCAGTCCGACGAAGACGTTTTTGGAATAGACCGCCTGGAATTTTCGCATCCAGTCCGGCACCGGGACCTTGGTCTGGTCTTCCGGCAACGGCGGGGCGATCTTCGGATTGATCATCGCCCAGCCGATGATGTAGACGAGATAGAGGAACGACAGAAAGAAGCCCGGAAACATCGCGGCGGCGTACAGCTTCACGACCGACTGCCCGGCCACCGCCGCGTAAACGATGATCATCACCGACGGCGGAATGAGAATACCGAGCGTGCCGCCCGCCGTAATGACGCCGGAGGCGAGCTTGACGTCGTAGCCCGCCTTGAGCATGGGATTGAACGCGATCACTCCCATCAGCACCACCACGGCGCCCACCAGTCCGCTGGCGATGCCCCAGAAGGTGCACACGATCAGCGTCGCAACGGCGAGCGAGGCCGGAACTTTCCGGAACGCCAACTGGATGCTGTAGAACATCTTGTCGACCAGCGCACCGCGCTCCATCACGTAGCCCATCAGCACGAACAACGGGATGGAGATCAGGACGTCGTTGGTCATCGCGCCATAGCTGCGCTGAACCATCAGATCGAACACCTTGTTATCGGTGAAGAGATGGGTTGGGTCGTAGAAGGCGATAAAGCCGAAGAACATTCCGAGGCCCATCAAGGTGAAGGCCGTCGGAAACCCCATCATGATCACGATCACGATGAGGGCGAGCATCAATAGCCCGAGTGCGGGATCGCTCATGTGTTGAGCTCTCCGCCCATGCCGCGCTGACGCGCGGTTTCATCGATCTCCTTGGCGCGTTCGATGGCGATCTGACGGGACTCTGCGTCGACATATTCACTGTGCGCGAGCTGTTCCTCGATGACGTCGATTTCGGCGACGTCGTGCAGGCGGCTCGGCCATTCGCCGGTCTTGAGACAGACGACGCAGCGCACGATCTCGGCGATGCCCTGCAGCATCACCAGCGCGCCCGCCAGTGGGATCATCGATTTGAAGTGATAAACCGGTGGCCCGTCCGACGTTACATTCGAATGCTCGGCGATCCGCCACGAGTCGGCGGCATAATAGTATCCGGCGAAGATCAGCGCCGCGATCCCGGGAATGAAAAAGATCAGGTAGAGCGCGAGGTCGAGCCCCGCCTGGGTGCGCGGCCGCATCGAGCTGTAGAGGAAGTCGCCGCGCACATGGGCGTTCTGCGCCAGCGTATAGGCGCCGCACAACATGAAGAGGGTGCCATACAGCATGTTGTCGAGATCGAAGATCCACGCCGTCGGCGCATTCAACAGGTAGCGCTTGACGACCTCGATGCACACCACCGTCATCAAGATCATGATCAGCCAGGCGGCGGCCTTGCCGACCCATGTGCTGATGCCGTCGATGGTGTGCAGAACGCCCTGGACGTTCATTTTTATCGCCGTCTCATGGAAGAGGGTTGCAAGAACAAAGCACCATTCCGTTTCGCTACGGAATGGTGCCTTGCCGGTTCACTACGAGATCAGATCGGCGACTTCGCGTTCGCGCCGAAATAGTGGTCGAACGCCATCTTGCGCGGCGTGATGTAGTCCTGCTCCCATTGCGTCGCGCGCTTGGCGAAGGCGAGCTGCGATTGGATGATCTCCTTGAAGAGCGGGTTGGTGCCCACGTATTTCTTGGCAACTTCGTCGTAGAGCTCGAGCTGGCGCTTGAGGATCGCATCCGGCGTCTTGAAGAATTTCACCTTGTCGGTGCTCTGCAGAGTTATGTAATCCTGCGAGTTGCGGTCGATCGCCTTCCACATCATGTCTTGCGAGCAGGCCTCGACGGCCCCTTCGATGGTCGCCTTGAGCTTCGGCGGCAGGCCGCTGAACTTGGTCTTGTTGAAGCTGATCTCGAGCTGCTCGGCATTCTGGTGATAGCTCTGCAGCATGCAAAGCTTGGAGACGTCGGCAAAACCGAGCGCGCGGTCGGACGACGCGTTGTTGAACTCGGCGGCATCGAGCAACCCACGGTCGATGGCCGCGACGATTTCACCGCCCGGAAGCGCATTCACGGCCGCACCCATGGCGGTGAACAGGTCGATCGAAATGCCGACGGTGCGGTATTTCAGGCCCTTGAAGTCCTCGACCTTTTGCATCGGCTTCTTGAACCAGCCGAGCGGCTGCGAGTAGAGCGGCGCATACGGGAAGGACACGACGTCCGCGCCGATGCCGGCAAAGATCTTTTCAAGCAGCGCCTTGCCGCCGCCGTACTTGTGCCAGGCGAGCAGCATGTTGGCATCCATCCCGTAGCCCGGGCCCGAACCCCAAAGCGCCAAGGCGGTGTTCTTCCCATAGTGATAAACGAGCACGCCATGGCCGCCGTCGAGTACGCCCTTTGACACCGCGTCGAGCAGTCCGAAGGCCGGCACCACGGCGCCGGCCGGAAGCACCTCGATCTTGAGGTCGCCGCCGGTCATATCGTTGACCCTCTTGCCGAAGTCGAGGGCGTATTCGTGGAAGATATCCTTCGAGGGCCATGTGCTCTGAAAGCGCATGTTGATCGCGCCCTGGGCCTTGACGACGTTCGGCGCGCTCACGGCCGCCGTCGCGAGCGCAGCTCCGGTTAGGAATTTGCGTCGGGTTGTAGGTTTCGGTGTAGCTGACTTTTCCTTGGACATTGTCGCTCCCCTGGTCTTGTGTCGGCGTTTTACCGCTGATTGATTAACCGCCGGCATAGTCTGTTATTCCAACGGCGGTCAAGTCAGTTTGGACAGGCTTGCCCCCCTTCGACAAGCCTCGTTTGATTAGACATAAGGCGGTAGCCGGCGTTACCGGGACGCGACGGAGTTGGTGAGTGAGGAAGGGCGGCTCGACCTTTCCATCTCTAGACGCCGCAGCGGTTTAGCCCAGCTTCCGACCGATTCCGGGAGCCCATGCATGGCTCGAACCGCGCCGCGCCATGGGCCGCGACATGGCAGCACAGGAGATCCCCCGTGAAAGGCCTCGCCACGACATTCGGCATCATTTGGCACCTCGCCCTGCCCTATTTCAAATCGGAGGAACGCTGGGCTGCCCGCGCGCTGCTCGCCGCGGTGGTCGCCATGGAGCTCGGCAAGGTCGCCCTCGATGTCCTGCTCAATCTCTGGAACAACCAATTCTACAACGCCCTGCAGGACAAGAACTGGGACGTCTTCGTCTTCCAGCTCTCTTATTTCTGCGTTCTCGCCGCCATGTATATCGGGCTGGCGGTCTATCAGCTGTATCTGAATCAGTGGCTGCAAATCCGCTGGCGACGCTGGCTGACCGACATCTATCTGCGGCGCTGGCTGGAAGCGAGCACACACTACCGCATGCAGCTCGTCGGGGACGCGGCCGACAATCCCGACCAACGCATCGCCGAGGACGTGAGATTTTTCGTCGAGCGCACGCTTGCCATCGGGGTGGGGCTGCTGGGCGCGGTCGTGACCCTCGGCTCGTTCGTCGTCCTGCTGTGGGGCCTCTCCGCCACCGCGCCAATGCAGCTGTTCGGGACCGACTGGACGATCCCCGGCTACCTGGTATGGGCGGCGTTGATTTATGCGGTGCTCGGCACCGCGCTGAGCCATTTGATTGGCCGGCCCCTGATCGGGCTCTATTTCAACCAGCAGCGTTACGAGGCCGACTTCCGTTTCAACCTGGTCCGCGTGCGCGAGAATGGCGAGCAGATCGCCCTGCTGGCGGGCGAGCCCGCCGAACGCGAGCGGCTGCTCGAACGCTTCGCCGCGGTGATCGGCAATTGGTACAGGATCATGAGCCAGACTAAGCGGATCACGTTTTTCCGGGTGGGCTATGATCAGATTTCGGTCGTCTTCCCCTTTGTGGTGGTGAGCCCCGCTTATTTTGCCGGCAAGATGGCGCTTGGCGGTCTGATGCAGACCGCCTCCGCCTTCACCAGCGTACAGACGGCCCTGTCGTTCTTCGTCACCAACTACCGCGACATTGCCGAGTGGCGCGCGATCGTCGAGCGCCTGTACGGTTTCGAGCGCGCGATCACCAACAGCGAGAGAATCAAGGACACGCCGCCCGTCGTGGCGGTCGAGAGGCAGCCCGGCTCGGCGGGGATCGAGATCCATGCGCTCGACGTCAACCTGCCGTCCGGCAAGCCATTGGTGGCCGCCGACCACGCCGCCATAGCGGCCGGCGACCGGGTCCTGGTCAACGGGCCATCGGGAAGCGGCAAATCGACGCTGTTCCGCGCGATCGGGGGCATTTGGCCGTTCGGCTCGGGCCGGGTCGCGCTTCCGGGCGACTCGAACGTGATGATCCTGCCGCAGCGGCCCTATTTCGCGGTCGGTACGTTACGGGCGGCCGTGAGCTATCCGGCCCTGCATGATCGCTTTTCCGAGGCCGAGATCCGCGACGCGCTGGCGGCCGTCGGGCTCGCTTGGCTGTCGCCGCGGCTTGCCGAGGAGGCGCATTGGAACCGCATCCTGTCCCTCGGCGAGCAGCAGCGGCTGGCGCTCTCGCGCGCCCTGTTGCATCGCCCGCGTTACCTTTTCCTCGACGAGGCGACTGCCTCGCTCGACGAGACGGCGGAAGCCGCGCTGTACCGGCTCCTAGACGAGCGGTTTCCGGGGCTCACGCTCGTCTCCATCGGCCACCGCTCGACGCTGGCCGCCTTCCACCGCCGCCGCTTCGTGCTTGAGCCTGACGGCGAACGCCACCGCCTGCGCGAAGACCGCATGGCGACCGAATAGGGCCTGCGCTGGCGCCGCTCGCGCTGGGACAGACCGTTTTCGACCTCCCAGGCTTTAGCCAAAAAAGAGGCGGCGGCCTCCCGAAGG
>DATBBS010000519.1:0-6215 GCA_036270895.1 Xanthobacteraceae bacterium | reverse complement strand
GAGCGAATTCAAATCTGCTAGGAACGCGACATGATGGCGCACGCTTCGTTTGCTTCGGTCATCGGGTCGGTCGCTCTGCGAATTATCGGCCCGGCATCCGCTTGACCGTCAGGTCGGCGGATGACCGGGACTGCCGAGCCCTTATCGCCTCCCTATCCTGGACATTGCCGTCATGACCGACGCCGCTCGCGACTACAGCGACACTCTATTCCTACCGAAGACCGACTTTCCCATGCGGGCCGGGCTGCCGCAGAAGGAGCCCGAGATCCTGGCGCGCTGGGAGAAGCTCGGGCTCTATGGACGCCTGCGCGCCGCCGCCAAGGGACGGGTGAAGTTCGTCCTGCATGACGGTCCGCCCTACGCCAACGGCAACATCCATATCGGGCACGCGCTCAATAAGATCCTCAAGGACGTGGTCACGCGCTCCCAGCAGATGATGGGCAGCGATTCCAATTACGTGCCGGGCTGGGACTGCCACGGCCTGCCGATCGAATGGAAGATCGAGGAGGAATACCGCGCCAAGGGCCGCAACAAGGACGCGGTGCCGATCAACGAGTTCCGGCGCGAATGCCGCGCCTTCGCGCAACACTGGATCGACGTCCAGCGCGTCGAATTCAAGCGCCTGGGCGTCGAGGGCGACTGGACGCATCCCTATTCGACCATGGACTACGCCGCCGAGGCGCAGATCGCGCGCGAGTTGATGAAGTTCGTGGCCAACGGCACGCTTTACCGTGGCTCGAAGCCGGTGATGTGGTCCGT
This sequence comes from Xanthobacteraceae bacterium, assembly GCA_036270895.1. Taxonomy (GTDB): domain Bacteria; phylum Pseudomonadota; class Alphaproteobacteria; order Rhizobiales; family Xanthobacteraceae; genus JAVDCA01. The sequence goes on along the minus strand of DATBBS010000519.1, from coordinate 5,456 downwards.
GGTCGAGAAGACCGCGCTGGCCGAGGCCGAGGTCGAGTACGAGGACTACACGTCCGATACGGTGTGGGTGAAGTTTCCGGTGCGGACGGGACCGCGCGCGCTCGAGCGCGCCTCGATCGTGATCTGGACCACCACGCCATGGACGCTGCCGGGCAACCGCGCGGTCAGCTATTCGTCGAAGATCAGCTACAGCCTCTATGAAGTCATCGACGCGCCGATGGAGAACTGGGCGAAGGTCGGCGACCGGCTCGTGCTGGCCGATCCGCTCGCTATCGACGTGTTCCGGCAGGCGCGCGTCACGGCCTACCAGAAGGTGGCGGACGTGACGGCCGACGACCTCGCGGGCCTGGTCTGCGATCATCCGTTGAAAGGTGTTTTCGACGGCTATGATTTCCCGGTGCCGCTGCTCGAGGGCGCGCACGTCACGGCGGACACCGGCACCGGTTTCGTGCACACCGCGCCCGGACATGGCCGCGAGGATTTCGACATCTGGACCGCGAATGCGCGCGATCTCGCGGCGCGCGGCATCAAGACCGCGATCCCCTACACGGTCGACGGCGACGGCTTTTTCACCGACCAGGCGCCGGGCTTCCAGGGCAAACGGGTGATCACGCACAAGGGCGACAAGGGCGACGCCAACGAGGCGGTGATCAAGGCGCTCGCCGGCGCCGGCATGCTGCTCGCGCGCAGCCGCCTCAAGCACCAGTATCCGCATTCCTGGCGCTCGAAAAAGCCGGTGATCTTCCGCAACACGCCGCAATGGTTCATCGCGATGGACAAGCCGATCATGCAGGACGGCACCGCGAAGCCGGGCGACACGCTGCGCGACCGCGCGCTCGCGGCCATCAAGGTGACGCGCTGGGTCCCGCCGCAAGGCGAGAACCGCATCACCGGCATGATCGAAAGCCGTCCCGACTGGGTGATCTCGCGACAACGCGCCTGGGGCGTGCCGATCACGGTCTTCGTGCGTGAGCAACGCGACGGCTCGGTCGATATCCTACAGGACGAGCGCGTCAACAAGCGCATCGCCGAGGCCTTCGCGCAGGAAGGCGCGGATGCCTGGTACGCAGAGGGCGCGCGCGAACGTTTTCTCGGCGGGCTCGCCAACGAGGACTGGCAGAAGGTCGACGACATTCTCGACGTCTGGTTCGACTCCGGCTCGACGCACGCCTTCGTGCTGGAGGATCCCGTACACTTCCCGAGTCTCGCCGGCATCCGCCGCAAGAAGGACGGCGGCGCCGACACCGTGATGTATCTCGAGGGTTCGGACCAGCATCGCGGCTGGTTTCATTCCTCGCTGCTCGAATCCTGCGGCACGCGCGGCGTCGCGCCCTACGACGTCGTGCTGACCCACGGCTTCGTGCTCGATGAGAACGGCCGCAAGATGTCGAAGTCGTTCGGCAACGTGGTGGCGCCGCAGGACGTGATCAAGCAGTCCGGCGCCGACATCCTGCGCATGTGGGTGTGCGCCTCGGACTATGCGGACGACCTGCGCATCGGGCCGGAAATCCTCAAGACGACGGTCGAGACCTATCGCAAGCTGCGCAACACCCTGCGCTGGATGCTGGGCAACCTCGCCCATTTCCGCCCCGAGGACCGGGTCGCCCATGCTGCGATGCCGGAGCTCGAGCGGCTGATGCTCGACCGCCTCGCCGAGCTCGACCCGCTGGTGCGGCAGGCTTATGCGAATTTCGACTTCAAGCGCATCTTCGCGGCGCTGAGCCAGTTCATGACGGTCGACCTCTCGGCCTTCTATTTCGACATCCGCAAGGACGCGCTGTATTGCGACCCGATCTCGTCGCCGACCCGCAAGGCCTGCCTGACCGTGATCGATCATGTTTTTCGCGCGACCGTGATCTGGCTCGCCCCGATGCTGCCCTTCACCGCCGAGGAAGCCTGGCTCGCCCGCGACGGCGCGGCGGAGGGTTCGGTGCATCTCGAGCTTTTCCCGGAGGTGCCCGCCGCCTGGCGCGACGAGGCGCTGGCGACGAAATGGCGCGGCGTGCGCCAGGTGCGGCGTGTCGTCACCGGCGCGTTGGAGCTGGCGCGCGCCGACAAGAAGATCGGTTCGTCGCTCGAGGCCGATCCGCTCATCCACATCTCCGATCCGGCGCTGCTGGCGGCGCTCGACGGCGTCGACATCGCCGAGATCGCGATCACGTCGGGCGCCACGATCGCGACCGGGGAGGGGCCGAAGGACGCCTTCCGGCTCGATGACGTGGCGGGCGTCGCGGTCGTGTTCCGGCCCGCCCAGGGCCGCAAATGCGCGCGCTCGTGGAAAATCCTGTCGACGGTCGGCTCCGACCCGGATTACCCCGACGTCACCCCGCGCGACGCCCGGGCGCTGCGGGAATGGGACGCCATCCGCCGCGCCGCCGAATAGACGATGCCGCTTTCGTCATCATCATACCTCTATGGACCGCTGACCCGGTTCGGCATCATGGTGGCCGTCCTGGTGGCGGCGGCCGACCAGGGGGTGAAACTGTGGCTCCTGTTCGTGTTCGATCTCGGCGCCAAGGCGCCGGTGCATCTGGGCCCGTTCTTCGACCTCGTGCTGGCCTGGAATACGGGCATCAGCTTCAGCCTGTTCCCGCAGGTCGGGCCGCTCGGTCAATGGGCGCTGGTCGGGGTCAAGACGGTGGCGGTCCTGCTGCTGTGGGTCTGGCTGGCGCGCGCGGGGTCCCGGTTCACCGCGCTCGCGTTGGGGCTGATCATCGGCGGGGCGGTGGGCAATGCGGTCGACCGGGTGGCCTACGGGGCGGTGGTCGATTTCGTGTTTTTCCATGTGACGGCGGCCGGCTGGAGCTTCCGGTGGTATGTTTTCAACCTCGCCGATGTGGCCATCGTTGCCGGGGTGATCGGTCTCTTGTATGACTCGATCCTGGGCACGGACGCCGCAAAAGCGCCCTGATCGGTGATATACATGCGGTCGGGGACGCCAATCCGAGTGCCGCAAATCTTTCGCCTTGATGTCGGGCGTTTTTTTGCCTTGCGTCGCTGGCGATACGGGAAATCGCGATGAACCACTCGACACTTCGTCAGTTCCGGCTGCATGCACTGACGACGGCGTTCGCGGCCATGCTGGTCGTCGCGGGCGGCATCGGACATGCGCTTGCCGAGGATGACGAGGACGAGCTGCCCGACACCAAGTTCTTCAGGAGCGTCCTGGGCGGACTGGGCCTCAAGAGGGACGGGGTGCAGAAGGACGGCATCGACTATCAGGAACGCGCCCCCCTGGTGGTGCCGCCGACCCGCGATCTGCCGCCGCCGCAAACGGCCGATCCCCGGCAGGGCAACGCGGCGTGGCCGCAGGACCAGGACGAGAAGCGACGCAAGGAGGCCGCGGCCAAGCGGCGGAAAGACGCCCGCACCGGGGGCTGGGAAGACTTGAGCCGCCAGCTGAGCCCGCAGGAAATGAAGAAAGGCGCGACCACCGCCAAGGACGAGGCGCTCAGCCGACGATCGGCCGAGACCCCGGAGGCCTATCAGCAGCAATACAAGCCCTCTGAGCTCGGCTATGTGGGCGGCGTCTTCGGCAACATGAAAGATTTTTTCAGCGGCAACAACAAGACCGAGACCGCGACCTTCGAGGCGGAGCCGCCACGCGCGAGCCTGACCGACCCGCCGAGCGGCTATCGCGTGCCGTCGCCCGCCCAGCCCTATGGGGTCGGCGCGGACAGGACCAAGTCGAAGGCGATGACCCCGGAAGACCGCGTCACCCAGGGCGTTCAATGAACCCGGACGGGATCGCGTTCCGATCCCGGTTTCCGATATGACGCATGATGCGAGCGCGGGCGAGCGCGCGCGATAGTTTGCACCACGCACCCAAAAGGGCTCGGACAGCGGATCATGACGGCTATCTTCAGGACATCGACCACAACCGCGCGCGCGCGCCTGCTCATCCTATCGGCCTTGCTTGCGGTCATGGCGGCCCTCCCGGCGGGGGCGGCGCGCGCCGGCGGCCCGGAGGTCGCCCATTTCACGCTCGCCAACGGCCTCGAAATGGTGGTCGTGCCCGATCACCGCACGCCGGTCGTCACCCATATGACCTGGTACCGGGTGGGCTCGGCCGACGAGACCCCCGGCAAGTCGGGGCTTGCCCATTTCCTCGAGCATCTGATGTTCAAGGGCACCGCCAAGAACCCGGAGGGCAAGTTCTCGCAGACGGTGGCGACCCTGGGCGGCCAGGAGAACGCCTTCACGACGGCGGACTATACCGGCTATTTCCAGCGCATCGCGCGCGAGCACCTCGAAGCCATGATGCAGTTCGAGGCCGACCGGATGACCGGCCTCGTGCTCAGCGACGACAACGTGCGCCCCGAGCTCAAGGTCGTGCTCGAAGAGTGGAACATGCGCGTCGGCAACAGCCCCGATGCGCGCCTCGGCGAGCAGCTCGCGGCGGCGCTCTATCTCAACCACCCTTACGGCCGGCCGGTCATCGGCTGGCGGCACGAGATCGAGAAGCTCGATCGCGAGGACGCGCTGGCCTTCTACCGGCGCTTTTACACCCCCAACAACGCCGTGGTGGTGATCGCGGGCGACGTCACCGCCGATGAGGTCAAGGCGCTCGCGGAGAAGACCTATGCCAAGGTTCCGCGCGTGGCCGACATCGCGCCGCGCGCGCGCCCGCAGGAGCCGCCGCCGGCGGCGCCGCGCACCGTCATGCTGGCCGATCCGCGCGTCGCCCAGCCGAGCCTGCAGCGCAGCTACCTCGTTCCCTCCTATGCGACGTCGAAGAAGGATGCCGAAGCCCTCGAGGTGCTGTCGCATATTCTCGGCAGCGGCGCGACCAGCCGGCTCTACCGCGCGCTCGTCGTCGAGCAGCGCGTCGCGACCAATGCGGGCGCGTATTATCAGGGCTCGTCGCTCGACCCGTCGCGCTTCGGCGTCTATGCGATTCCGCTGCCCGGCGTCACCTTCAAGACCGCCGAGACGGCGATCGACGAGGTCATCGCCGACATCATCAAGAGCGGCATCACCGCCGAGGAGCTCGATCGCGCCAAGACCCGCATGATCGCCGACGCGGTCTATGCGCAGGACAACCAGGCCGCGCTCGCCCGCTGGTACGGCGTCGCCCTCACCACGGGGTCGACCGTGGAAGATGTGCTCGCATGGCCCGACCGCATCCGCGCCGTGACCGCCGACGCGGTGCGCGACGCCGCGCGCAGCTGGCTCGACCGGCGCCGCTCAGTCACCGGCTATCTGGTCAAGGAATTGCCCGAGGAGAAACGTTCGTGATGGTTCACATGGCTCGTTATCCGGCAGCTCGGTTGCCGAAAATCATCGCCCGGGCGCTCATCGGCGCTTGCCTGTTGGTCGCGATGGCGGCCCCGGCCGCGGCGACCAAGATCGAACGGGTGATGAGCCCGGGCGGCATCGAGATCTGGCTGGTGCAGGAAACCACGGTGCCCCTGATCGCCATGGACTTCGCGTTCCGCGGCGGCGCCACCCAGGAT
>DATBBS010000518.1:0-4907 GCA_036270895.1 Xanthobacteraceae bacterium | reverse complement strand
GCTCGATGGATCTATGGGACGTCTACAAGGCGACCTTCGATTATCTTTATTTCAATGAGCCCGGCGCCTATCTGCCGGTGTCGCTGCATTGTCACAACGGCGGGCGTCCGATGATCACGGCGATCTACCAGAAGATCTTCGCCTATATGGCGCAATATCCCGATGTCTGGTTTGCGTCGCACGGCGAGATCGCGCGCTGGGTGAAGAAACACAAGCTTCAGGCCGACCCGCGCCGGCTCCTGAAGGCCTGACCAGCCCGCGCATCACTTGCGATGGGCGCCTTTCGATTTCCCGCCGCCATGGGCGGCCTCTTGCGATAGGCATTCGACGAGCTGCAGCAGCGCCAGTCGCGTCCCCTCATTGTCGATTTTCTCGAAGCCCTGCAGCAGCCGCAGCGAATGCGGCTTGGACAGAAGATAGCGCGGCGAATGAGCCGACTCGTCCGCGCTGGCGGTCGGGGCCCCGTCGAAGAGGGAGGGAAGCGACACGCCGAGCACATTGGCGATCTGGTTGAGCCGGCTGGCGCCGACGCGGTTCGCGCCCTTTTCGTATTTCTGCACCTGCTGGAAGGTCACGCCGATCTGCTGGCCGAGCTCGCCTTGCGACAGCCCCTTTTGCAGCCTGCAGATGCGGATGTTTTGCCCGACCAGGACATCGACCGGCATGGGATTTCTTGTAGCCACGAGCTCTCCTCTCGACAGATGGGCGGCCGTTTTCGGCGCGAGTGACGGAAGCAGGCGTTAACTTCGATCGACCTCAACCGCTGGGGCGAACCATCGCCCCATCGGCATCACATCCAACGTTCGTGCGGCCCCCCCGCTCGATTTACGCCGGCTCGGCGAGCGACGCCAAGGGCGGTATGAGATGATCGTATAACAACCTTACCGACGAAGCCAAGCTCGCGACGTTACATGTTAGTTAGGGCGAGGGGGGTCGGCGGGCATTCCGTCAGCGCTGGCTCGGCCTGACCTGCGGGTTGGCAAGCCGCATCTCGCGGCCCTCCTCGAAGGCCACGATCTGCTCGAGCGCTTCGGAGAAATAGAGCTCGAAATTGTCCCATTCGGCCCAACCCAGATGCGGCGTGCACAGCACGTTGGGCATGGCGAGGAAGGGGTGGTCGCCGCCTGTGACCGGCTCCTGCTCGTAGACGTCGACCGCCGCATAGCCGGGCCGGCCCGCCCGCAGCGCGGCGAGGAGCGCGCCGGGGGCGATGAGCTCGGCCCGCGACGTGTTGACGATCAGCGCGGTCGGCTTCATGCGGGCGAGATCGGCCGGCCCCACGATGCCGCGGGTCTCCGCGGTCAGCCGCACGTGCAGCGAAAGGACGTCCGACGTCTCGAACAGCTCGGCCTTGCTGGCGGCGACGCCGTAACCGGCCGCGCGCGCGCGCTCGGCCGTCTTGTCGCGTCCGTGCGTGAGGATCTTCATGCCCATGCCGCGGCCCGCCTCGGCCACCAGGCTGCCGATCGCGCCGAGGCCGAAAATCCCGAGCGTGCTGCCGCGCAGGCGATGCGAGAGCGTGCAGGGCCATTCGCCCCGTTTCATGCGCTCGGCCTCGCGCGCGATGTTGCGGCGCGCCGCCAACATCAGGGCGAGCGTGAGCTCGGCCGGCGCCGTCGCCGAATTGCTCTTGCCGGTGGAGACCGGGATCCCGAGCTCGGTGCAGGCGGCAAAATCGATGGTCGAAGCGCCCCGGCCGACCAGCGCGAGCAGCCGGAGTTTTGGCAGCCGCTCGAGCAGCGCGCGGGAGAAGGTCACGCGCTCCCGGATGGCGACGATCACCTCGGCGTCGCGCAGCCGCTCGACCAGCTCGTCGAAGGAACCGGCGGGTGCGCGGTAGCGCGTCACGTCGTGGTGGCGGATCAGGTCGTAACAGGCGAGCTGGTCGACCATGTCCTGGTAGTCGTCCGGGATGACGATTTTCATATGGAAAATTCCTGGCGTGACGGTGATGGCGAGCGGGATATTTTTGGGGGTCGAGGCCGATTTCATTTCGACCGGGTTGGATTATGCTTGGCGGCCGAGGGCTATAGCATGAAAACCACAATGCCGGCGTGGCTGGCGATCCTCGCCTTGTGCATTCCCGTTCCCGTCCTAGGACAGACCGACATGCTCCCGGCTCCCGGCTTCCATCATCTGCACCTCAACTCGGTCGATCCCGACGCCGCCATCGACTTCTATACGCGACAGTTTCCCAGCACGTCGCGCACCAGCTTCGCCGGCCTGCCGGCGCTCACCTCGCCCAACAACGTCCTGGTGCTGTTCTCCAAGGTGGCGTCCCCGCCGCCGACGGCGCCGCAGACCGCAATCTGGCATTTCGGCTGGCACGTCACCGACGTGCGCAAGAATCGCGACGCCTACAAGGCGCGTTCCGACGTGTCGCTGCTGCCGCTCTACACCGGCGACGCCGGCGGCTCGGTGCTGATCAGCACCGACACCTGGCCGGGCCGCGACGGCGTGCTCGGCCTCACCCGGGCGCAGATCGCCGACGCCAAGCAGACCGGCGTCGCGCCGACCCGTAAGGGCGGCTTCGCCTATATGGGGGGCCCCGACAACGCGCTGGTGGAATACATGGGGGATTTTCCGGCCGAGCGCATGAACCACGTGCATTTCTTCCACGAGCAGCCGTTCTGCGCGCAACTCTGGTACCAGAAGCACCTCAATGCGGCCGTGCCGCCGGGACGCAGCGCGCCATCGCGCAGCGAGGCGGACTGCCGGGTCGAACGCAGTCCCGATCCGACCTGGCCGGCGCTCGAAACCGAGGGGCTGACCCGCGTGCCGTCCGCCGCCGTCACGTTCGGCGACGTGGCCTTCCCTTCCTATATGCGCCAGGGCAATACGCCGCTCGCGCCCACGCGCGGCCAGCTCTACGACCACGTCGCGCTCAGCGTCGGCGATCTCGACGCCTGGGTCGCCAAGCTGCGCCGCGAGGGCATCACCTTTCTGGAAGAGCCTTACCGGCTCGGCGACACCCGCGCCGTCATGATCGAGGGCCCGAGCCGCGAGGCGATCGAGCTGGTGGAGACCAGATAGCGCGCGGCGCCGCGCGGCCTCACACCGCCATCAGGCGGCCGAGCCGCGGCAGCGGGGCGACCGGACCGAGCTTGGCGGCGAGGCGCTTCACGCAGCCCCACAGCACCGCCTGGTTGCTGTTCACCACCGGCTTGCCGAGGGCGAGCTCGATGTCCTCGACCGCCTCGATCTGGGTGGTGTTGGTGCAGCTCAGGAAAACGCCGTCGGCGTCGTCGCGCATATGCTGGCGGGCGAGCGCGAGCCAGCGCTGCGGCGTGATCGCCGCAAATTCATGGCCGTTGAGCCGAAGCGCGACGTCGGCGACCACCTTCACGCCGTGCTCCTCGAGGAAGCGCACGATCACCTCGTTGCTCAGATAGGGGCTCAAGAGCACGACCGATTTCATGCCGAGCGCGCGCAGCGCCTCGGCCACGAGCGCACTGGTCGCCACCGTCTCGATGCCGGTCGCCTCGCGCACGATGTCGATGAGCGTGCGTTCGCCGGCACGGCCCTCGCGCATCGATGAATCGGTGCAGTGATAGACGATGAGGTCGGGGCCGCTGTCGGAGAGCGCCGCGGCCGAGCGCGCGATCTCGTCCTTCATCTCGACGGCGGGCTTGCGCCACGGGCCGGTGATGCGCGCGCGCGCCACATGCACGGCGAGGCCGGGCGGCGCGAAATGATTGAACTGCGGCTCGCTCATGCGGTTGACCGACGGGATGATCAGCCCGACGCGCGCGCGCGGCTCGACGAGCGGGCGGCTTTGCGGCTCTCGGTTCTCGACGATCGCGTCCATGGGGGGCTCCTTGTCGCAGCTTGCTCAGCCTGCTCCGTCTCACCGCTTGCTCAGTCTACTCCCTCCCCCGCCTGCGGGGGAGGGCGGGGAGGGGTGCCGCTTGCGCCGGCGTTCGTGGCTTCCCCCTCCCTGACCCTCCCCCGCAAGCGGGGGAGGGGATACTGACTCACTGCACCCGCAGTCCGGCATCCCGCGCCATCGGGCCCCAATAGGCGAGCTCCTCGGCCAGGAATTTGTTCACCCCGGCGACATCGAGATCCATGGTCATCAGCGCCTGCTGGTGGAAATAGCTCTGCACGCGCGGCGAGCTCATGGCGCGGCGGACCTCGCGGTTGAGCCTCTCGACGATGTCGGGCGCGAGCCCCTTCGGGGCGGTGAGCCAGAACCAGGTGCTGCCGCGCATGTCGGGAAACCCGAGCTCGGTAAAGGTCGGGACGTCCGGGAACGCCGGGTTGCGCTCGATCGACGTCAAGGCGATCCCCACCAGTGCGCCCGAGCGCAGATGCTCGCCGACGGTCAGCACCGTGGTGAGGGCGAGTGGCACATGGTTGCCGAGCACGTCGACGACGGTGCCGCCGGGCGAGGGGATGTGCTGGATGTCGAGCTTGGCGATGCGGTTGAGCTTGAGCAGCAGCAGATGGCCGAGCGAGCCCGGACCGGGCGACGCGGAGGCGAGCGGCCGTGTGCGCGCCAGCGCGATCAGCGCGTCGAGCGTGCGCACGCCGAGCGCCGCATTGGCGGCGAGCGCATAGGTGTCGCCCGCGATCATCGCGATATGGGTGAAGTCGCGCACCGGATCGTAGCCGATATTGGGATTGATCACCGGCCCGGTGATGTGCGGCCCGGAGCCGCCGACCAGCAGGGTGTAGCCGTCGGGCTCGGCGCGCGCCACCATGGTGGACCCGATGCTGCCGCTGTTGCCCGGCCGGTTCTCCACGTAGAACTGCTGCTTGAAGACGGCTGAAAGCTCGGGCGCGAGCAGGCGTCCGAGCTGATCGGCGCTGCCGCCGGGCGCGAAGGCGACCACGATCTTGACCGGCCGCGCCGGCCAATCCTCGGCGCGCGACGCTCGCAATGGCAGGCTCGCGACGAGACAAGC
>DATBBS010000517.1:0-6644 GCA_036270895.1 Xanthobacteraceae bacterium | reverse complement strand
ATGCATCGGCCCGGTCGGATTGGCGGAGACATATTCGACATTGACCGGCTCGCCCCGCCCGAAGTCGCTCTTGCCGTAGTGAATGCCGGCGCGCAACGCCGTGCGCAGCGCCTCGGTCCAGGCCGCCGGCTTGAGCGTGATATTGATGAAGCCCGGCCCCGCGACATCCACCTTCTGCACCAGGTCGTCGGTGGCGAGCGCGTCGGAGATGGCTTGCGCCAGCTCGCGCGGCTTGCGGCCGGCGTCCTTCGCCAGCACCATCGCGGCGTTGGTCGCCATGTCGCCATGGCTGGGATCGCGCGGCGGCTCGACAATGACGCGCGACTGGTCGATTTCCGCCGGCAGCATGCCGGACGCGATCAGGCGCCCATTCACGGCCCGCACGCGCTCGAGAACCTCGTTGAATATGTTGCTGGCAGCCATATGGGGCAAGAACCAAAAAGCTCAAAAACTGTTGAAGATCCGCCGCTTATCGTAATTCCGGGGTCGAGTCAAAGAGCCGGGCATGCTCGATCAGGGCATAGCGGTCGGTCATTCCGGCAATGAAATCTGCGATGTGGCGCGCCCGCGCCCGCGCATCCGCGGGATCGAGCTCGCGCCGCCACTCGTCGGGCAGTTCTTTCGACTCCGCCGAATAGCGGCGAAACAGATCCTCCAGCACGCCTTCCGCCTCGCCCATGATGCGCATCACGCGGGTGTGGCGATACATGTGGGGAAGCAGAAACGCCTTGATGGCGCGGTCGGCCGCCGCCATGGCGGGCGAGAAGCCCACCACGGCCGCGCTCGCGCCGCGAATGTCGTCGGCCGAGCGCGCGCCGAGCGCGCTCAGGCGTTCTGTGCTCTGCGCCAACACATCCTCGATCATGCGGGTGATCAGCCGGCGCACCAGCTCATGCCCGCGGCGAACCGGGTCGACGGCCCCATGATGCCGGGCGATCTCGTCCAGAATGTCGCCCGCGAGCGCGACCTGAGCCAAGTCGTCGAGCGAGAACAGATCGGCCCGCAGCCCGTCATCGATGTCGTGGGCGTCGTAGGCGATGTCGTCGGCGATCGCCCCGGCCTGCGCCTCGGCGCTCGGGTAGCGCGACAGGTCCAGGTCCTGCTGCTTGCAATATTCCAGGATCCCGTCCGGGACGCCCTTCTCGGCGCAGTGTCCGATCGCCCGCCCGGCCGCGTCGGTCAGCGGACCATTGTGCTTGACCAGACCTTCGAGCGTATCCCAGGTCAGGTTCAATCCGTCGAAGTCGGCGTAACGCCGTTCGAGCCGGGTCACCACGCTGAGCGTTTGCGCATTGTGGTCGAAGCCGCCATGGGCGGCGAGACAGCGGTCGAGCGCGCGCTCGCCCGCATGGCCGAAGGGCGGATGGCCGAGATCGTGGGCGAGCGCCGAAGCCTCGGCCAGATCCTCGTCGAGCCCGAGCGCGCGGGCGAGCGAGCGCGCCACCTGGGTGACCTCGAGCGTATGGGTGAGACGGGTGCGGTAGTGGTCGCCCTCGTGCGGGATGAAGACCTGGGTCTTGTGGGCGAGCCTCCGGAACGCCGTGGAATGGATGATGCGGTCGCAGTCACGGCGGAAATCGCTGCGGTTCGGGCTCGGGGGCTCGGCGTGAAGACGGCCGCGGCCGCTCGCCGGATCGGCCGCGTAGGGGGCGCGTGCCCGCGCCGCCGTCACCGCCATGATGGCCTCATGTGCCGGTTTAACATGTTGTCCCAAAGGGCTTTTTGCGGCGAAACCCACCCCGGATCCGAGGTTGACCGGAGCCTCCGGCGCACTTAACTATCATGGGCACACAATGGCAACGGTCGACACCATGACATCGGTAAGCATGACCGAGCGGGCGGCGCGGCGGATCGGAGAAATCCTCAAATCCGAGCCGGCGGGCAGCATGCTGCGCATTTCGGTCGAAGGCGGGGGCTGCTCCGGCTTCCAGTACAAGTTCGGCTTCGAGCAGGCCAAGGCGGCGGACGATCTGGTGCTGGCGCAGAACGGTGCGACCGTGCTGATCGATCCGCTGTCGGTGCAATACATGGCGGGCGCCCAGATCGATTATGTCGACGATCTCATCGGCGCATCCTTCAAGGTGAACAATCCGGTCGCCACCTCGTCCTGCGGCTGCGGCACCAGCTTTTCGGTCTGACGGCGCCTACTCGGCCGCGACTGCGACGCCGGGCCGCGCGAGGCTCAGCTTCGACGCGACCGCCACCGGATTGCGCAGGGTCGCAATCCCCGGGCAACCCGCAAGCGCGAGGCGCTCGATCTCCTGCAGCTTTTCGGCCGGCGCGTCGCTGACGATCCGCATGTCGATGGTGACCGACTTGAACGAGCTCGGCGGCGCGTCGGCCATCATGTGACCACGTACGTCGAAATCGGCGCGCGCGGTGGCCTCGAAGCTCTCATAGTCGACCCCCATCTTGGCCGCATAGAAGGCGAATACGGCCGCGTAGCAGCCGACCGCCCCCGACAGCAGGAACTCGAGCGGCGTGGGAGCCACATTCTGCCCGCCGACATGTACGGGCTCGCTGATGATGAATTTGTGGCCGCTTTTCCTGCACTCGACCAGCTCGTTCAATTGCCCGATCGATGTCACCTTCACCTCGACGAAGGATTGCGGACCCTCCGGCGCCGGCTTGTCCGGATGCGCCTTGTAGCGCCGCTCGCGCGCCTCGGTGATCTCCTTCAATTCCGGAAAGCAGTCGCACACCCTGACCATTCGGCGTCTCCGATGCTTTATTTGTCCTGGAAGTCGATGCGCTGCTCGGGCCGCTCGAGATCCACATGCAGCGCCTCGCACAGCCGGTTCGAATAATTCCACATGCCGCAGAACACGGTGAGCTCCACGATCTGCTTTTCGGTGAAGTGCTTCTTCATGGCGCCGAAGGCCGCCTCGTCGTCGCGCGCCGTCATGTTGGTGACGACCTCCGCCCAGCGGATCGCGGCCCGCTCGCGGTCGTCGAACAGCGGGCTCGTCATGTAGCCGTCGCCGCGCGCCGCCGCGACCTGCGCGTCACTCAAGCCCAGCTTCTTGCCGAGCGGGACGTTGTGCGACAGGCAATAGGCGCTCTGGTTCAACGCCGAGGTCTTGATGATGACGAGCTGCTGGATCTTCACATAGTCCGGGTCGGCCTTCACGTTGATCAACCGGATCGCGTCGTTCGGCAGCGCCCAGCCTTCGAGCGCGGCCGGCTGATGGCCGAGCACGCGCGAGAAGTTGCTGATCTTGCCCCATTGCGCCAGCACGCGGTCATAGACGCGCTGCGTCTCGCCGGTCGCGGCCTCGGGGGCAATCATTTTCACGCGCGCCACGGCATTCTCCTGGTCGATCCCCGCGGCCGCCGGCCGCGTGACGCCTCGATTGCGCCGGCCCGGCGCCGCCGAGGCTCCGTGCCGGAGGACGCGGCCGCCAAAGGGCGATCCAAGCGGCCATCCAAGGGGCGATTCCTTGTAAACAACAACGAATTTACAAGGCCGTCTCCCCCCCGCGGCGCCGGGTGGCGTGACGAAAAGCGCTCCCGCATCGGCCTCTCCGAACCAAACGGCCGCCCCGTGGGCGGCCTTTGTGCGTGCTTGATCTTGGGTGCTTGCTCTGATCTGCGAGGCCAGTCCGCCCCGATGGCGCTCTCGACATCGGCGGGGGGAGCGCCGGGCACAAATCCAACTGTGGATTTTCTCCTACCACGTTTTTGCACAATCGCCAAACCCAACCCTGTCAAGACTCTTGTTGGGGCGGCCGCGAATATTGTCGAAGCGCAAAAGCCGGAACAGCTTTCTTGGCCGTGCGTGCCAGCTCTCCTGCTGAATGCGCTTGCGTCCGGGATGCGCGCGCGCAGTCCTCGCGGGGTCACTCCGCCGCGACGGCCGGCCGGTCCGGCGCGAGCGGGACTTCCGTGAGCGGCGGATCGAGCCGCCGCTTGAGCAGCCGGTCGACGCGGTCGAGATACAGATAGACGACCGGCGTGATGAACAGCGTCAGCAATTGCGACAGGCACAGCCCGCCCACGACCGCGACCCCGAGCGGCTGGCGCAGCTCCGCGCCGGCGCCGGTGCCGAGAGCGATCGGCAAGGCGCCGAAGATCGCCGCGAAGGTCGTCATCATGATGGGCCGGAAGCGCAGCAGGCAGGCTTCCCGGATCGCGGCCTCCGCCCCGAGCCCGACACGGCGTCGCTCGATCGCGAAGTCGATCATCATGATGGCGTTCTTCTTCACGATGCCGACCAGCATGACGATGCCGATCATCGCGATGACCGACAGGTCCATCCGGAACAGCATCAGGGTGAGCAGCGCGCCGACGCCCGCCGACGGCAGGCCGGAAATGATCGTGATCGGGTGGATGAAGCTCTCATACAGGATGCCGAGCACCACATAGGACGCGAAGACGGCCGCCAGCACCAGCACGAACTGTCCTTTGAGCGAATCCTGGAAGACCTGCGCGCCGCCCTGGAAGCCCGAGGTGATCGATGCCGGCAGGTTGGCGTCGCGCGCGATCCGCGTGATGGCGTCGGTCGCCTGGCCGATCGAGAAGCCGGGCGCGAGGTTGAAGGATATGGTCACCGCCGGCTGCTGACCCTGGTGGTTGACCTGCAGGGGGCCGACGGTCGGCGTCAGCTTCGTCACCGCGCTGAGCGGGATGGCCGGGCCGGTGGCGACGCCGTTGCCGTTGATCCCGGCGCCCGGGGCCACGCCGGCCGCGCTGTTGCCGGCGACTCCGCTCAGATTGGTCTTCAGGAAAAGCTTCGACAGGCCGCTGGGATCGGCCTGGAATTCCGGATTGCACTCCAGGATCACCTGGTAGTCGGCAGAAGCGGTGTAGATCGTCGCAACCTGGCGCGTGCCGAAGCAGTTGAACAGCTCCTGGCGGATCTGATCGACCGAGACGCCATAGACGGCCGCCGCCGAGCGATCGACCTCGACCGCCATCTGCGGATTCTTGATGGAGAGATCGGTGCTGACGTCGCGCAAGCCATCGATCTCGGCAATCTTGTCGCGCAACCCGGGCGTGACCGCATAGAGCGCCTCGGTATCGCTCGATTGCAGCGTGTACTGGAACTCGCCCTTCGAGACGCGGCCGGTGATGTTGATGTTCTGGACGTTCTGGAAAGAGGTCTGCATGCCGGTGACGGCATTGGCGCTGACGCGCAACCGCTGGATCACCTGCGTGGAATTCTCGCCGCGCTCCGCCCTCGGCTTCAAGGCGATGAAAAGACGGCCGTAATTGTTGGTCGGATTGGGCCCGCCGGTGCCGATGGTCGAATTGACATAGGCGACCGACTTGTCCTCGCGCACGATCTCCGCGACCTGCTGCTGGCGGTCATACATCGCCTTGAACGAGATGTCGGACGGTCCCTCCACGGTCGCCGAGATGAAGCCGGTGTCCTCGGTCGGGAAGAAGCCTTTCGGGATCGCGATATAAAGATAGACCGTGCCGATCAAGGTCGCGACCGTCGTGACGATCATCGCGAATTTGTATTTCAACGCCAGATCGAGCGTCGCCTCATAGGCGCGAAGGCAGGCTTTGAATGCCGCCTCGAACCCACGCAGGATGAAATTCTGCCGCTCCCCCTCGTGATGCGCCTTGAGGACGCGCGCGCACAGCATGGGCGTGAGCGTCAGCGAGACGAAGCCGGACAGGATGATGGCGACCGCGATCGTCACCGCGAACTCGCGGAACACGCGGCCGACCATGCCGCCCATCAGCAGCACCGGAATGAACACGGCGATCAGCGCGAAGGTGATCGACATGATGGTGAAGCCGATCTCGCGCGCGCCCTTGAGCGCCGCCTCGAAAGGCCGCATGCCGCCTTCGATGTGGCGGACGATGTTCTCCAGCATCACGATGGCGTCGTCGACCACAAAGCCGACCGACAGCGTCAACGCCAGCAGCGTCATGTTGTTGATCGAGAAGCCGAAGGCGTACATCGCCGCGCAGGTCGCGGTCAGCGAAATCGGCACCGCCAGCGCCGGAATGACGGTCGCCGATATCGAGCGCAGGAAAAGGAAGATCACCAGGACCACCAGCCCGATCGCGATCAGCAGGGTCACCTCGACGTCGTCGACGGAGTCACGGATCGAGACCGAGCGATCGTTGAGCACCTCCATCCGCACGGCGGCCGGAACTTGCGCCCGGTAGCTCGGCAGATGCTCGCGCACCAGGTCCACCACCTTGACCGTGTTGGCGTCGGGCTGGCGCTGGATCGCCAGCACGATGGCGCGCTCGTTGTTGAAAAGGCTCGCGATCTTGTCGTTCTCGACGCTGTCGACGATCCGGGCGATTTCCGAGAGCTTGATCGGCGCGCCGTTGCGGTAGGCGACCACGACGTCGCGATAGTCGGCCGCACGGTTCATGGCTGCGGTCGCCGTGATCGTGGTGTTCTGACGCACGCCTGCGATCGTTCCGACCGGCGTATTGGAATTGGCCTTGGTGACCACGTTCCGCACGTCATCGAGCGAGATGCCGCGCGACGCAGCCGCCACCGGATCGACCTGCACCCGCACGGCGAATTTCTGCGCGCCGTAGACCAGCACCTGGGCGATGCCGGGCAGCTGCGATATCTGCTGGGCGAGCGTGATCTCGCCATAGTCGTCGACCGTGGACAGCGGCAAGGTCGGCGACACCAGGCTGATATAGAGGATCGGGAAGTCGCCCGG
>DATBBS010000516.1:0-10021 GCA_036270895.1 Xanthobacteraceae bacterium | reverse complement strand
CAAGAGCCGGATCGCGGGCGACGTCGACTTTGCGCAGGCGCGCGAGGTGGCGGGCGCCATCACGCCGGTGCCGGGCGGCGTCGGTCCGATGACGATCGCCTGCCTGCTGGTCAATACGCTCCAGGCCGCCTGCGCGGCCCGGGGCTTGCCGGCGCCGGCGCTCTGAGACTAACGGCTGGCCGCGCCACAACCCAAGGCTCAACATGCGGACGTCCGCCTCTCGGGTCACCGGCGCCGTCGCGCTTGCGTTGCTGCTCGGCTCGCCCGCGGTCGGCGAGACCATCGAGCACGCCGTCACGCGCTTCGACGTCGACAGATGCCGGCACAAGCCGGGACGGGCGGCCGAAGACTACGGCGAATGGCGCTGCGCCGGTTATGCGGGACTCGCGGTCGTGATGACGGCGGGCGATCAGCGCGTCTATGTCAGCTACGGCCGCAATGCGAGGCGAGAGCCTGCGGCCCGCCAGACGCTCGCGGCGCCGAACGGGGAGGGCCATGCCATCGAATGGCGGATGGCCCGCGGCCCCGGCCGCCAAGGTCTGCCCTTCGCGACCATCATGCGATGGACGACGGCCGTGCCGGCCGATGATCCAAAGGCCGAACGCGGCGTTCATCGCGGCGAGGTGCTGGTGGTGACGCGGCTCGGGCCGGGCGGCGTCTGCCATGTGGGCTATGTCGACGGCCGCCGGAATCCCGACGCCAACGCGCTCGCCCGCGCGCTCGCGGATCGCCACGCCCGCACCTTCCGGTGCGGCACGGACGGACCGATCATCCTTGGCCACAAGGGGCCGGGCTTCAGCGGGCCCTATGGCGGGAATGATTAGGCGAAATCGATTCGGACTCGACCGGGTCGGGCCGGGTGACGACTCAGTTCCAGGCGTAGGCGACCTTTTCGAGCACCTTGTCGCCGAACTTTTCCGACGAGCGCGCGACCGCGCGACCCCCGAGCGCCCGGTAGAACTCCACCGCCGGCTCGTTGTCGGACAGCGCCCACACCACGACGCTCTTCATCCCGCTATGGGCGAGGTCGCGCCGCGCGGCCGTGAACAGCCGGCGGCCGAAGCCGAGGCCCTGGAACTCGGGGCGCAGATACAGCTCGTAAATTTCCCCGTCGTAGTAAAGGCTGCGGGCGCGGTTGCGCCCGTAATTGGCATAGCCCGCGATGGTGTCGCCGAACGCCAACAGGGAGATGCGGCTGCCTTTGCGGATCGCGCCACTCCACCACGCCTCGCCGCGGCGGGAGATGAGCCGCTCAAGCTCGGGCCCCGGGATGACGCCCTGATAGGCGCCTCGCCATGCGTCGTCATGCGCGGCGGCGACCGACTTGGCGTCGGCCGGACGAGCGCGGCGAATCTCGATGAGGACGGTGCTCATGATTCGAATAGAGCAATGAGCGAGTCCGGCTTCAAGAGGCACGTTGATCGCTGCCGGACAGTGTGGATTATTTGCCGAAGGATTCGGAATCCATTGTCGGGCTTGAGGAATTCGTGAAAATCGCCTCTCGTGTGAGGGTTTTTCGGGGCGCAAAATCCGCTGCCGCGGCGGGCGCGCTGGTCATTTTATTTTCAGGTGTGCTCGCCGCGCCACGCGCCGAGCCGCTCGCCGGGCCGCAAGCCGCCGAGCAAGGCGCTTTTCGGAACCAGCTCTGGCTGCTGCCGTCAGGACAGCCCGGCGTGTTGATGCGCGCGACGGTTTTGCGGCCGCCGGGCGCGGGCGCGTTTCCGCTCATGGTGATGAATCACGGCTCGACCCAGAACGCGGCGCGGCGGCTCGCACTGCCCATGCCGGTCTTCGACGCGTTGTCGCGCTGGTTCGTCCGTCACGGCTATGCGGTGGTGGTGCCGCAACGGCCGGGGCACGGCGAGACCGGCGGCGCCTATCGGGAGGATCAGGGCGCCTGCGACGACCCGGATTTCGCAGGGGCCGGCGCCGGCGCGGCGGAAAGCATCGCGGCCGCCGTCGCCTATATGCGGGCCCAGCCCTTCGTGCGCCGCAACGGGGTCATCGTGAGTGGGCAGTCGGCCGGCGGCTGGGCCGCGCTGGCCTTCGCGAGCCGTGCGCCCGTCGGCATTCGCGCGGCGATCAATTTCGCGGGCGGGCTGGGTGGGCGGTCGTTCGACCGGCCCGGGAACAATTGCGCGCCCGACCGCCTGGTGGCGGCCGCCGAGGCGTTCGGCCGGACGTCACGCATCCCGACATTGTGGATCTACACCGAGAATGACAGCTATTTTCCGCCCCGCCTGTCGAGCGCGATGGCGGATGCCTTCCGCGCCGCGGGCGGCAAGGCGGATTATCGGTTGCTGCCGCCCTTCGGGGCGGAGGGCCATCTGCTGGCGGAAAGCGACAACGCCGAGCCCGTGTGGGGCCCGGCGCTGGAGCAGTTTCTGGCGACTCTGCGCTGACGACGCGCAGGCGCCGATCTGGCGAGGCCCGGGATCAGACCTTCTCGGCGACCTGGCGGCGCTCGTCGCGCTTGCGATCGTTCGGATCGAGGATCTTCTTGCGCAGGCGGATCGATTTCGGCGTCACCTCGACCAGCTCGTCATCCTCGATATAGGCGAGCGCCTTCTCGAGCGTCATGCGGATCGGCGGCGTGAGGCGCACCGCCTCGTCCTTGGAGGTGGTGCGGATATTGGTGAGCTTCTTGCCCTTGAGCACGTTCACCTCGAGATCGTTGTCGCGCGTGTGCTCGCCCACGATCATGCCGCGATAGACCTTCCAGCCGGGCTCGATCATCATCGGGCCGCGGTCTTCCAGGTTCCACATCGCATAGGCGACCGCCTCGCCGGCGTCGGTCGAGATCAGGACGCCGTTGCGGCGGCCCTGCAGCACGCCCTTGTAGGGCGCGTATTCGTGGAACAGGCGATTCATGATCGCGGTGCCCCGGCTGTCGGTCAGGAGCTCGCCCTGGTAGCCGATCAGCCCGCGCGTCGGCGCGTAGAACACCAGACGGGTGCGGCCGCCGCCGGATGGCCGCATCTCGATCATCTCGGCCTTTCGCTCCGACATCTTCTGCACCACGATGCCGGAGAAACCTTCGTCGACGTCGATCACGACTTCCTCGATCGGCTCGAGCAATTCGCCGGTCTCGTCGTGCTTCAGCAGGACCTTCGGCCGCGATACCGAGACCTCGAAGCCTTCGCGCCGCATGGTCTCGATCAGGATGCCGAGCTGCAATTCGCCCCGGCCCGCGACCTCGACCGAGTCGCGCTCGCTCGTCTCCGTCACGCGCAACGCGACATTGCCTTCGGCTTCGCGAAACAGCCGGTCGCGAATCATGCGGCCCGTCACCTTGTCGCCTTCGGTGCCGGCCAGCGGCGAATCGTTGACGCGGAACGTCATGGCGAGGGTGGGCGGATCGATCGGCTGGGCGGCCAGCGGCACCGTGACTTCGGGCGCGCAGATGGTGTGCGCGACCGTCGCCTCCGGCAGCCCGGCGACCGCCACGATGTCGCCCGCGAAGGCTTCGTCGATCGGCACGCGCTCGAGCCCGCGGAAGGCGAGCACCTTGGAGATGCGGCCCGTCTCGATCAGGTTGCCCTTGTGGTCGAGCACCTTGGCGGGCTGGTTCGGCTTGATCGAGCCCGAGGTGACGCGCCCGGTCACCAGGCGGCCCAGATAGGGGTTGGCTTCGAGGATGGTGCCGAGCAGGCGGAAGGGGCCGTCCTCCACGGTCGGCTGCGCCACGTGGCGCAGCACGAGGTTGAACAGCGGCGTCATGCCCTGGTCCTTCGGGCCCTCGGGGCTCTCGGCCATCCAGCCTTCCTTGGCGGAGCCGTAGAGCACCGGGAAATCGAGCTGCTCCTCGGTGGCGTCGAGCGCCGCGAACAGATCGAACACTTCGCTGGCGACCTCGGACGGACGGGCGTCGTGCCGGTCGACCTTGTTGATGATGACGATCGGCTTGAGCCCGATCTTCAGGGCCTTCGAGACCACGAACTTGGTCTGCGGCAGCGGGCCCTCGGCGGCGTCGACCAGCACCAGCGCGCCGTCCACCATGTTGAGGATGCGCTCGACCTCGCCGCCGAAATCGGCATGGCCCGGCGTGTCGACGATATTGATGCGCGTGTCCTTCCACTGGATCGACGCCGCCTTGGCGAGGATCGTGATGCCGCGCTCGCGCTCCAGGTCGTTTGAATCCATCGCCCGCTCGGCCACCCGCTGGTTCTCGCGGAAGGCGCCGGATTGCTGCAGCAGGCGGTCGACCAATGTGGTCTTGCCATGGTCGACGTGGGCGATGATCGCCACATTACGGAGTGACATGAATGGGGTTCCGGTCAGGGCCGCGACGGCAGCCTCATATTGCAGTGCAATATAGGTACGAACGCCGTAACCGCAAGGCAAAGTTACGTGTCTGCGGGTCTGATACGCCTGATTCCCGCATAACTGATTAACAACCAAATGTGCCGAAAAATGAGCCAACCCGGAGGATCGGGCCGAAATCGGGCTCGGAGCATTCAATCGCGCAGAATGATGCCCGTTTCAGCGGCAGCTGGGCGGCGCGTCATCCCATCTTCGGTTCCAGCTTGGTCGACCACAGCGTGCGATCGTTCCAGTCCTTGAGACTCACGGTCATCACCTCGCTGGCGCCGTCGATCGCGACATGGCCGAAGAACTGCAGGTCGTAGTCGGCCGCGCCGGTTTGCGCCGGCTCCTTGGGGGGCGCCTTCTGGAACACGATCTGCGGGCCGAACGTGTTGTCGAGGTCATTCGGCCCGAACGCGCCGGCATGGATCGGACCGGTGACGAATTCCCAGAACGGCTCGAAGTTCTGGAACTGCGCCTTGCCGGGATCGTAGCGATGCGCCGCGCAGTAATGCACGTCGGCGGTGAGCCAGAGGGTGTTGCGGACGCCCGCACGCTTGATGAAAGAGAGGATGTCGGCGATCTCGAGCTCGCGTCCGCGCGGCGGGCCGTCACCCTGGGCGATCGCCTCGACGCCCCATTTGCGGTCGTTGTCGTAAACCACGATGAGGCTGAGCGGCATATCGGCGGCGATGACCTTCCAGGTCGCGCGTGAATTCGTCAGTTCGCGTTTGAGCCAGGCCACCTGGGCGGGCCCGAGAAAATAGGCGTCGGGGCCATAGGTCTCCTGGTTGCCTTCGCCGTTCGGCCCACGATAGCTGCGCATGTCGAGCATGAAGACGTCGAGCAGCGGCCCATAGGGGATCTTGCGATAGACGCGCCCGGGCTCGGCGATGCTCTCGCGCATCGGCATGTATTCGTGGAAGGCGCGCGAGGCGCGCACCGCGAGCGCCAGCGCGTTCTTGTCGACGTATTTCTTGCGCAGATGCTCGGCCCGGGTGAGCGGCTCGCCCGGCCACCAATTGTTGGTGACCTCGTGATCGTCCCATTGCGCGAACATCGGAACCTCGGCGTTGAACGCGCGAAGATTCCGGTCGAGAAGATTGTATTTGTGGTTGCCGCGGAATTCGGCGAGCGTCTCGGCGGGCTTCGATTTCTCCTCGGTGACGATGTTCTTCCAGATCTCGCCATTCGGCAGCTTGAGCTCGGCCGTGATCGGCCCGTCCGCATAGATCGTGTCGCCCGAATGGATGAAGAAGTCGGGCCGGTTCTTGAGCATGGTGGCGTAGGTGCGCATCCCGCCGCGCGCCTCGTCGATGCCCCAGCCCTGGCCCGCGGTATCGCCCGACCAGACGAAGGAGACCGAGCGCCGGTCGCTCGGCGCGGTGCGAAAGCGGCCGACCATCGGCTCGCCCACGATCATGGGCGAGGCCACGTCCTGGAAACGGATGCGGTAGAAGATGTCCTGTCCGGCCGGCAAACCTTCGATCAGCGCCTTGGCGGTGAAATCGCTCTCCGGCAAGGCGTCGACGAACACGCCGCGCGGATCGTTGAAGCTGTCGGTGGTGGCGACCTCGACCAGCATGCGGGCGGGGCGATCGGCGCGCGCCCATACCACGCCGGAATCGACCGACACGTCACCCGATTGAACACCGTGGGTGATCAACGGCCGATCGGCGGCGCGGCTGAGATACGGCCGCGCGATGCCGCCGACGGCGGTGAGCGCGCCCGAGGCGCCCGCGATGGCGATGAAGCGGCGGCGGCTCGGCCGGCGTGACGGGCGCGGGATGGTCGGCATGGGAGCGCTCCCTGAATGATGGCTTGAGGCCTGCTCCCTTATTACGCCGAGATGACGACACTACGACGGCCCGGACCGTGGGTCCCGTTTGGGCGCGAGGTCGACCGACCACAGCGCGACGTCGCCGACGTCCTTGAGCGTGACGGTCATCACCTCGCTCGCGCCGTCGATCGCGACGTGGCCGAAGAACTGCAGCCCGAAACTCGGCGGCAGATTCGCGCCGCGCTCCCGGCTCGACGCTTTCTGGAACGCGACGCGCGGCCCGAACGTGTCGTCGAGATCGCCCGGCCACCAGGTCCCGGCGTGGATCGGCCCGCTGACGAATTCCCAGAACGGCTCGAAGTCCTGGAACTGCGCGCGGTTGGGATCGTAATAATGGGCGGCGGTATAATGCACGTCGGCGGTGATCCACAGCGTGTTGTGGATGCCGGAGCGCTTGATGAAGGCGAGCAGGTCGGCAATTTCCAGCTCGCGCCCGCGCGGCGGGCCGTCCCCCATCCCGACGCCTTCGTAGCTCTGAAGGCCGAGCGGCAGATCGGCGGCGATCACCTTCCAGGTCGCGCGCGAAGCCTTGAGCTCGCGCTTGAGCCAGGCGAGCTGCTTTGGTCCGAGCAGGTGCGAGGCCGGGCCATAGCGGCCGGGCGCGGAGTTGCCGTTCGGCCCGCGATAGCTCCGCATGTCGAGCATGAAGACATCGAGGAGCGGACCATAGGGAATTTTCCGATAGATGCGTCCGGGCTCGGACGGCGCCTCGCGCATCGGCATGAACTCGTGGAAGGCCCGGCAGCCGCGCGCGGCGAGCAGAAGCAGATCGGATCGGGGATGCGTCGGCACCTCGCCCGGCCCCCAGTCGTCGCGCACCTCGTGATCGTCCCATTGGGCGAAGATCGGCACCTGCGCGTTGAAGGCGCGCAAATTCGCGTCGAGCAGATTGTATTTGTAGTTGCCGCGATAGTCGGCGAGCGACTCGGCCGCTCTGTCCTTCTCTTCGGTCACGACATTGCGCCACACGTCGCCGTCGGGCATCCGCTGCTCGGCCCGGATGGTGCAATCGGCATAGATCGTGTCGCCCGAATGGATGAAGAAATCGGGTTGGTTGGCGCGCATGGTGGCGTAGGTGCGCATGCCGCCACGCGCCTCGTCGATGCCCCAGCCCTGGCCGGCGGTGTCGCCCGACCAGACGAAGGAGAGCGAGCGCCGATCGTCGGGCGCGGTGCGGAAATGCCCGACCATCGGGGCGCCGAGAATGGTCGGCGATGCCAGATCCTGGAACCGGATGCGATAAAATATGTCAGCTCCCGCCGGCAGATCCTCGATCAGCGCCTTGGCGGTGAAATCGCTCTCCGGCAGCGCGTCCACATACGTGCCGGCGCGGATCTCCTTGAAGCTGTCGGTGGTGGCGACCTCGACCAGCATGCGGGCGGGCCGATCGGCGCGCGCCCACACCATGCCCGAATCGGTCGTGACATCGCCGGATTGAATGCCGTGGGTGATGTGGGGCCGGTCGGCCGCACGGCTGAGATGGGGCTTGGCGATCCCGCCCAAAGCCGTGAGCCCGGCCGATGCCGCGCCCGTGACCAGGAGCTTGCGGCGCGTAAGCGCGCGCGTCAGCGGCCGCGTGCGCGCCTTTGTGGTTGGCACCAGGACCGCCATCCGGCCTCCGCCCTCGAATCAGTGCGGAGGGTGCCGGCGGTTTCTGACAGGAAGGCTACGGCGTTGCGACTCTCGTGTGACTCAGGGCGACGCGCAGCGCAATCACCTCGGAGCCGCGGACTGGCCGAATCCGCCAGCGCCGCACCGCGCTCACGGCGCTTTGGCTCCGCCATCGCGGCCGCCCGCGCGGCGCTGCCGCAACGCCCACCAGATCAGCGCGACGCCGCCGGCGCCGACCGCCAGCATGGCCAGCATCCACAGCGCCCAAGTGGTGTCCACCATCATTTCGTGGGGATCCAGGCCCACCAGGATCACGGCGCAGAGGCCCGGCAGCAGCATGATGGCGCCGGCGATCCCCACGAGCACCGGCATGCATCCGGCGGATTCGCGCGGCGGGGGCTCGATCGGGCGGTTCAGGGAATCGCTCATGCCTCGCCTTCAGGATAGGCCATGCCGTCGGCCCTGCCGGATCGCCCACCAGATCAGCGCGCCACCGGCGATGCCAATCACCACCAAAGTGAACATCAACAGGCCCCAATTGGGATCCCGCAGGGTTTCTTTCGGATCCAAGCCCACGAGGATGATCGCACACATGCCCGGCAGCAGCATGGCGGCGCCGACGATCACCACCAACGCAATCATGCATCCATCCCGCGGGCGAGGGCGGATCGGGTCGTGGCTGGGGTCGCTCATGATGGTCACGGTCCGTAAGGTCGTGGCGCAAAATCGCTCATCGCGGCGACATGTCGGCGGGCGGGCTTTCCAGCTTCGCCATGCGGTTCAGCCGGACCGCGCCCCAGATGGCGACGCCGCACACCAGCCAGCCCACGCCCGAGCACATCAGGGCAAAGATGCCGATCGCATGCTCGAGGGAGTCATGGCTGAGCAGCGAGCCGATGCCGACCGGCGTGAAGAACAGCGAGCACAGGCCGGTGGGCAGCGCCAGCAGAGCGAGCAGCAGCACCGCCGTGACATTCTTGGCTTTCGGCGTCATGCCTCCGCCTCCGCTTTCATGCGCGCCCGGATACCGTCGATGCTTCCGTCGCGATAGAACAGATTATAGGTGTCGAACGGGATGATCTGTCCGTTCGGGGTGACGAAATGGATGCAGGAGCGCTTCACGCCGCCGAGGCAGAAGTTGAACCGGTCCATGAACTGCACGATCACGACGCGGAAGACATTCTCGTAAGTGAGCCCGGCCGGCGTCTCGAATTTCGGCAGGCAGCACATGAATTCCGCCAGCCGCTCGGGCGCGTTGCAGGGGCCGGAAGACAGCGAGAACAGCCCGATGAACTTCTCGCGCAGTGCCGGATATTTCTCGAAGCTGACGGCGTTCGGCACCAGCGCGAGCAATTCCTCGCGCGGCACCGCCGAGAGGATCGGCAGCACCGACCTGCCGTTGCGCAGCCCATAGGCGATCGAGATCGTTTCGGGATTGCACGGCAGCGGAATGACGTCGTCCTCGCCGAACACGCCCGAATCCTCGACGATGCGCCGACGGATGTCGGACAGCATGATGCGGTCGGTGCGCTTGTCGAAACGCTCGTTGCGGCCGGCGTCCTGTACCGGCTGGAAGGTGACGCCGCGCACGCAGCGCCATTCGAGCGCATGACGCACGATCTCGCCGATCTCCCGGTCGTTCACCCCGCGTTTCACCGTCACCACCAGAGTGGTGGAGATGCCGTGCCGTTCCAGGTTCTCCAAGGCCTCCTGGCGCACGCGGCGCAGATCGGCGCCGCGCAGGTTCATCAGCGCGTCGCGATTGAGCGAATCGAATTGCAGGTAGACCTCGAGCCCGCGCTTGTGCTCGGCGAGGCGCGCGACGAAATCCGGCTCGCGCGCGATCCGCAGTCCGTTGGTGTTGACCATCACGTGGCGGATCGGCCGCGCCCGCGCGGCAGCCAGAATGGCGAAGAATTCCGGATGCGAGGTCGGCTCGCCGCCGGAGATCTGCACCAGGTCGGGCTCGCCTTCGCTCGCCACCAGGGCGTCGAGCATCCTCTCGACGGTCGCGAGCGGCAGGTGCTTTGTGCGCGCGGGCGAGGAATCCGCGAAGCAGACCGGACAGGTGAGATTGCAATGGTCGTTGATCTCGATCAGCGCCAGGCACGAGTGCTGCTCGTGGTCGGGGCAAAGCCCGCAATCATACGGACAGCCGAACTCGGTGCGGTTCTGGAACGCCAGCGGCTTGTCGCCGGGCTTGATGTAGTCCTTGCAGCGCCGCCAATAGGCGGCGTCGGTCGACACCAGCGTCGACTGCACGCC
>DATBBS010000515.1:0-1665 GCA_036270895.1 Xanthobacteraceae bacterium | reverse complement strand
AAGGCCGAGAAGGAGCTCGAGGAGACGCGGACCTTCCTCAATCTTGTGATCGAGAACGTGCCGGCGCCGGTGATCGTGAAGGACGCGCGCGACTTCAAATATGTCCTGATCAACCGCGCGGCGGAAGAATATTTCGGCGCCTCGCGTGACCGCATGATCGGGCGCACGGCGGCCGATCTGTTCTCGGCGCAGACCGCCGACGCCGTCATGGCGCAGGAAAAGCAGCTGCTGGTCGAGCGCGCCCCCCGCCATTTCGAGGAGCAGCCGGTCGAGACGGTGGGCCGCGGCATGCGCATCGTCTCTGCGACGCGGCTGCCCGTCATGGGCGCCGACGGCCAGCCGCGCTATCTGGTGGCGGTGCTGCAGGACGTCACCGAGCGCAAGCGCACCGAGGCGCGCATCGCGCGGCTCGCCCATTACGACACGCTCACCGATCTTCCCAATCGCGCCGCCTTCAACGAATGCTTCGCGGCGACGCTCGAGCGCGCCGCGGCCGAGAACGAGCAGTTCGCCGTGCTCTGCCTCGACCTCGACCGCTTCAAGGACGTCAACGACGTCTTCGGCCACGCCGCCGGCGACGCGCTGCTGCGCTGGGTCACGGCGCGGCTGAGCGCCGCCGCCGAAGGCGCCTTCCTGGCGCGCATCGGCGGCGACGAGTTCGCGCTCATCGTGTTCGAGCGCGACGCGACGGCAGCCGCAGGCCGCGTCGCCCAGCGCATGCTCGCCGCGGTGGCCGACGATTTCGAGTTCGACGGCAACCGGCTGCGCATCGGGGTGAGCGTCGGCGTCGCGATCTATCCGATCGACGGCACGCAGGCTCCGACGCTGGTCGCCAATGCGGACGCCGCGCTCTACCGCGCCAAGGCGGACGGCACCGGCACGGTGCGCTTCTTCGAGGCCGACATGGACGCGAGCCTGCGCGAGCGCCGCGTCCTGGTGCAGGACCTGCGCGAGGCGCTCGGGCGCGACGAGCTCGTGCTGCACTATCAGCCGCAGGCCACGATCGACGGCAGGATCACCGGCTTCGAGGCGCTGGTGCGCTGGCGCCATCCCGGGCGCGGCCTGCTGGCGCCGGGCCTGTTCATCCCGGGCGCCGAGGAGAGCGGGCTCATCCTGGAGATCGGCGAGTGGATTTTGCGCGAAGCCTGCCGCGAGGCGGCCTCGTGGAAATCGCCGCTCAACATCGCGGTCAACCTGTCGCCGGTCCAGTTCCGCCACGGCGACCTCGTGGGCCTCGTCCATTCGGTGCTGCTGGAGACCGGCCTGTCGCCGCGCCGGCTCGAGCTGGAGATCACCGAAAGCGTGCTGATCGACGATTTCTCGCGCGCGCTCTCGATCCTGCGCCGCCTCAAGGCGCTCGGCGTGCATATCGCGATGGACGACTTCGGCACCGGCTATTCGTCGCTGTCCAACCTGCAGGCCTTTCCGTTCGACAAGATCAAGATCGACCAGTCCTTCATCGCCAATCTGGAGAAGAACGAGCAGTCCGCCACGATCGTGCGCGCCGTCCTCGGACTCGGACGCGGGCTGTCGCTGCCGGTCAGCGCCGAGGGCATCGAGACCGCGGCGCAGCTCACCTTCCTGTGCTCGGAGGACTGCACCGAGGTGCAGGGCTATCTGGTCGGCAAGCCGCAGCCGATCGAGGCCTATGCGGACCAGACCGGC
>DATBBS010000514.1:0-36378 GCA_036270895.1 Xanthobacteraceae bacterium | reverse complement strand
CACGTAGCCGGCGAGCTGGTCTTCCCAGCGGCGCTGCATCTGCGGCTCGACCGCCATGGCCTTGAGGGTCTCGATTCCGGTCACGCTCTCGACCAGGAAGGCCTGGTTCTCGGCGCCGCGCTGGAATTTCTCGTCGAGCCGCCGGCGAAAGAGCGGCGTCACCCCGGCCGAAATCGCGATGTAGAACGGGAACGAGCCGAGCACGATCCAGGTCAGCAGCGGCGAATAGAGGAACATGACGGCGAGGAACACGAGGGTGAAGAAGAGGTCGATGACCAGCGTCAGGGCCGAGCTGGTGAGAAAATTGCGGATGTTCTCGAGCTCGCGCACCCGCGCCACCGAATCGCCGACGCGGCGCGCCTGGAAATAGGCCATCGGCAACGCCATGAGGTGGCGAAAGAGCCGCGCCCCGAGCTCGACGTCGATGCGGTTGGTGGTGTGCGAGAACAGGTAGGTCCGCAGGATGCCGAGCGCCGTCTCGAAAACCGAGATCGCCACGAGCCCGACGACCAGCACATCGAGGGTCGTCAACGCGCGATGCACCAGCACCTTGTCGATCACCACCTGGAAGAACAGCGGCGACACCAGGGCGAACAGCTGCAGGAAGAAGGAAGCGACCAGCACCTCGCCGAGGAGATGCCGATATTTGTGGATGGCGCCCATGAACCAGGTGACGTCGAACCGCCGGGCCATGTCCGCCATTCCGGCCCGGCGGGCCATCAGGATCAGGTCGCCGTCCCAGACCGCGAGGAGCTCGTCCCGGCTCATCAAGGCAGGCCGTGCTTGGGGCAACTGGACCAGGACCTTGTCCTCGGAGGCCTTGGCCAGCACCATGAAGCCGCCGTCGCGCAGCAGCGCGATCGCCGGCAACGGCGTGCGGGCCAGCCGCGACCAATCGGTCCGGTAGGCCCGCGCCTTGAGGCCGAGATCCTTGGCGCAGCGGAGCAACTCCGCTGCGCCGATCTTGTCGGTTCCCAGCCGGTGCCGGATCTGTCCCGCATCGGCCGCGACGCCCTGGAGATGAAGCAGCGTCACGAGGGCGTCGAGACCAGGATGGGGGACTGGTGCCGCGCTGCCGGTTTCGGTGCTCATGGGGACTCTCCAGGGCGTCGCCGGATCAGTGTGCGGCCGCGAGCGACGGCTGCTCGCGCGACGGCCCTTCGGCGATCGGGCCGGCGCCGACGATTCCCGCCGCCGGCACGAAGCTCGATGCCGCGAACTGGGCGAGCAGGATCGGGCTTGGGTCGGCCGCGGATCCGCCTGTCGGCGATGCCGGCGGCGCGGAGACGCGGGCGCCCGCAATGACGACGTTGTCGCCCGGTCCGCCGTCGAGAAGGTCGATCCCGCCGTTGCCGAGCAGCACGTCGTCTCCGGCGCCGCCGTTCAGCGTGTCGTTGCCGGGGCTGCCGACCAGCACGTCGTCGCCGTCGCCGCCATTGGCGGTGAGCAGCATGCCGCTGAGCCCGGACGCCTCGATCACGTCGTCGCCGCCGAGGCCGTTGATGACGATGTGATCGCCCGCCTCGAAGTTGGAGATCGTGACCTCGGTGGCCAGACCCGACACCGTGATGACGCCGTTGTTGTTGACCAGCGTGATCACGTCGTCGCCGTTGGTCGCGTTGATGACGACCGTGTCGTCCGCGCCGTCGCCGCCGCCTCCCGCCTGTCCCAGGTTGATGTTGACGTGGGTGGCGGCCGTTCCGGTGAGATCGTTCACCGTGATGGTGTCCGCACCGCCCAACGCATTGACGTCGAAATTCTCGACGCCGTTGGTATCCATCACGATGTTGGCGACGTCGCGGCTCAGCCTGACACGCCCGCCGTTGGCGGAGATGTCGATGTTCTCGCCGATGTTGCTGCCGTTGAACACCAGCGTGTCGTTGCCGGCCTGCCCTTCGACGGTATCGCTGCCGTCACCGGGATTCCAGACGAACGAGTCATCGCCCGCCCCGAGCAGGGCCACGTCGTTGCCGCGCCCACCGATCACGACGTCGTTGCCGGCGCTGCCGATGAGGGTGTCGTCGCCGTCGCCGCCGTTCAGCGTGAGGTTGGCCTGGCCAGCCGTGAGCTTGGACGCGTCGAGAACGTCGTTGCCGAGCCCGCCGTTGACGACGAGCGAGTCCTTGCCGGCCTCGGCGCCGTTGAGGGTCACCTGGGCGGCCAGGCCGTTGACGGAAATCGACCCGCCGCTACCGACGACCTTGACGTTGTCGGCGCCGGCGGTGGCGTTGACGATCACGGTGTCGGCCGCGCCGTCGCCCTGGGTGCTCCCCGGCGTCGCCGCGAGGTCGATCGCGACCTGCGTGGTGTCGGTGCCGGTCAGGTCGTTGACCGTGACCGTGTCGGCGCCCCCCAGGGTGGCGAGCTGGATATGCTCGACGCCGTTGAGGTCCATAACGACGTTGCCGACGTCGCGGCTCAGCCGCACCCGCGAGCCATTCGCCGAGATGTCGATGTTCTCGCTCACATTGGCGCCGTTGAAGACCAGCGTATCGGTGCCGGCCCCGCCCTCGACGATGTCGCTGCCGTCGCCCGGATTCCAGATGAAGCTGTCGTTGCCGTTGCCGAGCAGGGCCGTGTCGTTGCCCCGGCCGCCGGTCACGGTGTCGTTGCCGTCGCCGCCGATGAGCGTGTCGTCGCCCTGGCTTCCGGTGATGGTGTCGTTGCCGGCGCCGCCGTCGATGGTGAGGCCGATGACGCCGGACGGCAGGGTGGCGGCGCTGATCGCATCGTTGCCGGCGCCCGCGTTGACGGTCAGCTTATCGCCGGTGTCCGTGTGATCGATGGTCACCTGCGCGGCCAGCCCGGTGACCAGGACCGAGGCGCCGGAACCCAGGACGTTGATCGTGTCGTTGCCGGCGGTGCCGTTGACGATCACGGTGTCGGCCGCGCCGTCGCCGGTCCCGGCGCTGCTTCCCAGGTCGAGCGCCACCTGCGTGACGTCGGTGCCGGTGAGGTCGCCGACCGTCACCGTGTCGGCGCCGCCCAGGGCGTTGAACTGGAGGTGCTCGATGCCATTGAGATCCATGGCGATATTGGCGACGTCGCGGGTGAATTTCACCCGGTGGCCGTTGGCCGTGATGTTGACGTTCTCGCCGATGTTGCTGCCGTTGAAGAGCAGCGTATCGGTGCCGTCCTGGCCCTCGACCGTGTCGCTGCCGTCACCCGGATTCCAGACGAAGGTGTCGTCGCCCGCGCCGAGCAGCGCGATGTCGTTGCCGCGCCCGCCGGCCACCACGTCGTTGCCGTCGCCGCCGATCAGCGTATCGTTGCCGTCGCCGCCGGTGATCGTGTCGTTGCCGGCGCCGCCGTCGATGGTGAGCTGAATGAGGCCCGCAAGCCCGTTGCCGGCCGTGATGATGTCGTCGCCGCCATTCGCGTTGACGACGAGATTCTCCGTCGTGCCGATGTCGAGACTGAACGGAGCCGGGCTGACGCGGTCGAAGCGCACGCGCGTGCCGTTCGCCGTGATGGTGAATGTCTCGGCGCCGTTGCCGCCGTTGACCTCGGCGGTGTCGGTGCCGTCGCCGCCCTCGAACAGGTCGCTGCCATCGCCGGGATTCCAGATCATGCGGTCGTTGCCGGCCTGGCCGAAGACCTGGTCGTCGCCGGCGCCGCCGGTCAGCGTGTCGTTGCCGGCCCCGCCGAACAGCAGGTCATTGCCGCCTTTGCCGAGCAGCGTGTCGTTGCCGGCACCGCCGAACAGCTGATCCGCGCCCGAGCCGCCGGTCAGCGTGTCGTTGCCGGCGCCGCCGAACAGCTCGGCGGCGGGCAGCGCGCCGTTGGATTCGTCGAGCGTGATCGTGTCGTTGCCGCCCTGGCCGAACGCCTGGATCATCGCGGTATTGGCGACAGTCGCCGTACCACCGAGGACCGGCACGGCGCCGCCGTTCACAAGAAGTCGTCCGGCCGCATCGCGGCTGGTCGTGATGGTGTCGGCGTTGGCGTCGCCCAACTCCGTCAGCAGATGGGTGTTCGGGGAAAAAGTGGCCTTGATTGCCATGGGGGTGCTCCTGGTGGATGTGGTTGGCGCGAAGGCGCGTCGGGGGTGCGCGGTCCTGCGCTTGGGTGCGGGGCTTTAGCGGCGGACCGCACCGCATGCTTGAAGACGCCGTCCACGCCGCCTTGAGATTCCCTGCAGACGGATGACGTTCGCGTGATCGGCGGTACCCGCCGGCCGCGCCGATCGGGGCCGCCGACTCACACGCGGCGCCCGGCTGGATCGCCGGCAATGCGCCGGTCCAGCCCCGGCCGGCCGAATCGCCGGCGGCCGGATGGTGGCGATTGGCAAGGGGCCGCAACCACATGAGGGGGGCTGCCCGGCATGTGCGGCTTCACGGATAACGTGAATTGACATCATCCCCGGCTGGCCCTTATTTCCGCCCCAAATCCAGAAGGCGCGCCGGACCATGGCGGATCATGTCCACCGCCGGCGCGGCCCATGCGCTGCTGGATTGCACGCTCATTCGACCGGGCCTTGGCCGGGCTTCGAATGGGTGCGGGGGAGAGGACCATGGCGACGGAAACCACCGCGCGGCGCGATCCGGCGTTGCGTCTGGCCGTGCCGGGCGGCGCGCGCGTCGAGCGACGGCTGGCGGCCATCCTGATCGCGGATGTCGCCGGTTACAGCCGGCTGGTCGGCGCCGACGAGGCCGGCACCCTCGCCCAGTGGAAGGCGCATTGGCTCGCGCTCATCGACCCCAAGGTCGCCGAGCACGGGGGCCGCGTCGTGCGCATCGCCGGCGACGGCCTGCTGGTCGAGTTCGCGAGCGTGGTCGCGGCCGTGCGCTGCGCGGTCGAATTCCAGCGCGCCATGCGCGAGCGCAATACGGGGATACCGGCCGACAAGCGGATCGAATTCCGCGTCGGCATCAATGTGGGCGACATCCTCGTGCACGGCGACGACGTGTGGGGCGACGGCGTCAACGTCGCGGCCCGGCTGGAGGCGCTGGCCGAGCCCGGCGGGATCTGCGTGTCGCGCCGCGTGCAGGTCGATGTCGATGGCAAGCTTGACGTCGCCTTCGAGGACACCGGCAAGCAGCAGCTCAAGAACATCGCGCGGCCGGTGCGGGTCTATCGCGTGCTGGACCGCAAGGCGGGCACGACCGAGGGACCGGCCGGGCGCGTCCGGAGCTTGTGGACCAGCTGGCGCGGCAGATCGGTGCCGCCCTCGCACATCGTCGCGCTCGCGGTGCTCGTCATCTCGACCGCGGTATTTTGGTGGCTCGCGATTCCGGCCCGCCAAAGCGTCGCTACGGCGAAGGACTCGCCGGCACGGATGCTGCAGCAGCCGGCCATGACCATCGTGGTGCTGCCCTTCGCGAACCTGCACGGCGATTCGCAGCAGGACTATTTCGCCGACGGGATCACCGACAGCCTCGCCACCGATCTGTCGCATGCGCTGCCGGGCAGCTTCGTGGTCTCGCGCGATACCGCCTTCACCTACAAGGGCCGTGTCGCCGACATACGGCGCATCGGCCGCGAGCTCGACGTGCGCTATGCGCTTGCGGGCAGCGTGATGCCGGACGGCGAGCGGGTTCGCGTCAACGCCGAGCTGGTCGACGCGCAGGCCGGCGTCGCGCTGTGGGCCGAGCGGTTCGACGTCGAGCGCGCCGGCTTGCTTCAGGTCCAGGACGAGATCGTCGGACGCCTGGCGCGCGCCATCGGTCTCAACGTCGTCGACGCCGAAGCGCGCCGAAGCGAGCGCGAACGGCCGCACAGTGCCGATGCGGCCGATCTGGTCATGCGCGCCAGGGCGATCGCGAACCGGCCCTCCTCGGCGGCCAACATGATCGGCGCACGCCAACTCTACGAGCAGGCGCTGACGGTGGAGCCAGACAATATCGATGCGCTCGCCGGCGTCGCCACGACGCTCGTGTTCGAGGCGCTCAATGGCTACTACGCGGACGGCAACGCAGAGCGGCTGATGCAGGCCGAGACGCTGTTGCGGCGGACGCTCGCGCTCGAGCCGCGCCACTTCGCGTCACTCAAGGCGAAATCGGCGATGCTGCGGGCGCAAGGCCGGTTCGACGACGCGACCGCGGCCGCACAGGCGGTGATCGCGGAAAATCCCGCGGAGCCGTGGGCCTATAAGGAGATCGGGCTGTCGCGCATGTATCTCGGCCGCCCCGAGGAGGCGCTCGAGTGGTTCGCCAAGGCCGGCCGCTTCGGCCCGCGCGATCCGGGCCGGTGGACCTGGCTGGACGGCCGCGGACAGGCGCTCATCCTGCTCGGCCGCGACGGCGAGGCGCTGCGCTCGTTGCGCCTCGCGCTCGACGCGAATCCGAACAGCGTCAGCACGCACGCCCTGCTGGCGGCGGCCTACGCGCTCAACGGCCAGATCGACGACGCGCGCACGGCGCTCGCCACCTATGACCGTTTGCGTCCCGGCGAACGGGTCGCAGAGTTCCGCAAGTTCGCTCCCGTGCCGCTGCACCTGACGAGCCCGGACTACCAGCGCCAGCGCGCGCGCCTGCAGGACGGATTGCGGCGGGCCGGCATGCCGGAGTGATCGGAGCGCCGCCCGCGGCGCTCCCGTTGTCGAACTCCACCTGGCGCCCTGCGTAACGCTGACGAGCTCAGTGGACCGTCCGGTACAGCTGATCCAGGTCCGTCCGGCAGGCGCGGCTGAAAGGCAGGAGCAGATCGGAATCGGACGTTTTGGACAATTGCTCCGCCGCGAGCTTGCGCAGGTCGATGCTCGGCTTGAGCGAGATTTCGATGAGGCCTCTCATCACTGCTTCCGCTTCGTCGACGACGTTCGGCGGAGCAAAGAGCCTCATTCGATTTGCAAGCGCGACGAGGTGCTGGCCATCGGCGTCGAGCTTGAACCCCTCATGCAGATACGCGTTGAGGAGCAATGTCGACGCGCTCATGATGAAATTCGCGTAGACTTCCTCGCGCTTCGTCGTCTCACGTGCGATCCGCTGCAGTCGATCCTGGTTGCGCTGGGTGTAGATCGCCGCGGCCAGCGAGGCGCTGCCTCCGGCAAGCGCCCCAACGAGCGCCGAAACCGCGCTCAGGAACGGTGGATCGATAGCCATTTTCGCCCCCGTAACATTACTGTGCATCGCCACTTTTAAGTCGCGGCGCTGCGGTGGAAAATCAGCCGGATCATTGGTGCGATCGAGAGGACCCGGGCTTTCAACCTATAACATACCGACGTTGGACAACAATTG
Source organism: Xanthobacteraceae bacterium (assembly GCA_036270895.1). GTDB lineage: Bacteria > Pseudomonadota > Alphaproteobacteria > Rhizobiales > Xanthobacteraceae > JAVDCA01. The sequence continues at coordinate 29,200 of DATBBS010000514.1, read as the reverse complement.
TTCGGCCGGCTTGATCTTTTGTAGTATCGATTTGCAGCACCTAGAATCCCGATATCGCGCCACCGCCGCCCTGATCCAGGTTTTGGCGAGCAAAGGAAGCTTCGATGAAGAAAACAGGTGAGCGACGCAATCCGGATCCAGGCTTGCCGGCAGCCAAACGCGATACCGGATTGACGCGGCGCAGCGTGGTGCGTTCCGGAACTGGAATCATCGTTGCGGCATTTGCACCCCGTGCGTGGGCCGCCGGCGATGACGTCAGCCCGGTGACCGCGGAGCTCAGCAAATATATGAGCCTGGCGGGCAGCCGCGCGCTTCCCGAGAAAGTCGTCGAGGAAACAAAGAACCACATCCTCGACACCTTGGCGGCCATGGTTTCCGGCTCCGAATTGCCACCCGGGCGCCAAGCGCTGCGATTTGCCCAGGGTTCCGGCGGCGACAAGGTTGCGACGGTCGTTGCCTCAAAAGTCCTGTGCGGACCGATCGAAGCCGCGATCGTGAATGGTGCGCTGGCGCAGTCGGACGAGACCGACGACAACTACAGCGCCGGGGGGGCGCACCCTGGTTGCGCGGTGGTGCCGGCCGCATTGGCGCTGGGGGAAAAATTTGCGGTCGACGGAACGCGCTTCGTGCGCGCCGTGGCGCTGGGCTACGACGTCGGCATGCGGGCGATGAAGACCATCCTGGCCTCGACCGTGCTGCGGGACACCCACAACGTGGTCGGGACGTTCGGCGCCTCGGCGGCGGCCGGCAGCCTTGCGGGTCTCGACGCCACGCAAATGCGCTGGTTGCTCGACTACGCCGCCCAGCAGGCGGGCGCCGGCTTCGGCGCATGGCAACGCGACAGCGAGCACATGGAGAAGGCCTTCGTGTTCGGATCCATGGGGGCGCGCAACGGCGTCACCGCGGCTCTGCTGGTTCAATCGGGCTTTACCGGAGTGAGCGACGTCTTTTCGGGCCACGAGAATTTCTTCGCGTCCTACGCGCCGAAAGCCGATCCGGCTGGGCTGATCGAGAAGCTCGGCGAGCGCTACGAGGTGACGCAGACGATCATCAAGAAATGGTCGACCGGAGGGCCGATCCAATCGCCGCTCGATGCCGTGATGAATCTGCGGCGGCAGCGCCCGTTCGACGCCGATCAGGTCGAAAAGATCGTCGTGCGCCTGTCCACCAGTGCGGCCCCCAAGGTGGACGACAGCCGGGTTCCCGATCTGTGCCTGCAGTATCTTGTCGCCGTGATGTTGCTCGATGGGACGGTTTCGTTCCATGCGGCCCATGATATCGCCCGGATGCAGGACCCGGCGGTTCTGCGTCAGCGCGCCAAGGTGCAGGTGGTGGCCGAGGAGGAGCTCGAACGCCTGTTGCCCAAGCGCGTCGCGGTCGTCGAGATCACGTTGCGGGACGGCACGCAGCTGAGCGAGCGCAACGACACCGTCCGCGGCACCCCCGAGAACCCGATGAGCCACGATGAAATCGTCGCCAAGGCCCGTGACCTGATCATACCGGTGCTCGGTGCCGATAAGTGCGCAAAGCTCATCGACAGCGTGTTTGCGCTCGAGCAGGTGAAGGATATTCGGGAGCTTCGGCCGTTGCTGCAGCCGGCCTGATCGGCGCAGCCTCGCGATCGCCGCTTGCCCAGCCGCGGCGATTCTTGCCGCGCGCGGGCTTGCGCGATACGCTCACGCGCAATGACCAGGACTTCCCGTTTAAAGGGAATTCCAGCATTGCGGGGGGAGGCTCACGATGTCGCGCGCGGTCGGGTTGGAAATCCTCGTCGCCGGCGCGGTCGTGTTCGCGGCGTGCAGCGGGGCCGCACGGGCGCAGCAAAGCGCCCCCGTCAATCCGGCAGCGCTCCCCAACCCATACCAGCTCGTGGAGGGCTGGCCGACCTTGCCCAAAAGCATGAACGGAGGCCGCTGGGGAGAAGTCATTCGGGTGAACATTGCGCCGAATGGCAACATCTGGGTTTTTCATCGTTGCTTCAACACGGTGCCGCCCGGCAGCGCCGTCTGCATCAACCGGGGCGAGGCCAATCCGCCGATCCTGGAATTCGACCCGTCGGGCAAGCTGCTGACCAGCTTCGGTGTGGGGTTGTTCGCATATCCTCACGCCTTCACCATCGATGGGGACGGAAACCTGTGGACGAGCGACGTCAATGATCAGGCGACCGTGCTCGGCATGTCGGCCAGGAATGCGGACGGCGTGGTCATGGGACATGAGGTTCTCAAGTTGAGCCCCACGGGCAAAATCCTGATGATGCTCGGCCAGGAGGGGGTGTCCGGAGATGGTCCCGATACCTTCGATCGGCCGACCGGCGTCGCGATCGCGCCGAATGGCGATATCTTTGTCTCGGACGGCCATTTTCCCAACCAGCACAACGCGGCCCGGATCGTGAAGTTTGCCAAGGACGGCCGCTTCATCAAGACCTGGGGACACAAAGGCGCCGCCCCCGGGGACTTCGACGAGCCGCACGACATCTTCATCGGCGGTTCGCAAAACCGGATCTACGTCGCCGACCGCAAGAACAATCGCATCCAGGTGTTCGATCAGGAGGGCAATTTCATCGCCGCGTGGACGCAATTCGGTCAGCCGAGCTCGGTATTCGTCGGCAAGGACGACACCATCTATGTGGGGGCCTCATTCCCCGATCCGGCCGCCAGGAACAAATTGGGCGAGCTGCGCGGCATCGTGATCGGAGACGCCATGGACGGATCCCTCAAGGCCTTTATTCCGGACCCTTCCGACCTCGACCAAGTGCAGCGGGGCACGTCGGCATCGGGTATCGCGGCGGACGACATGGGAAGCGTCTATGCGGCGGACGTCGGGACCCACAATCTGAGGAAATACGTCAAGGTCAGGTAGGGGCAATCACTGCCTTCCAGTGGAACGCATGTGCCGGCGGCGCGCGCGACGCGAATCCGAGCGACGTCAGCACGCACGCCCTGCAGGCGGCGGCCCGGAGCGCCGCGCGCGGGGGCAAGAGCCGCTGGACAAACTCACTCGCTGCTGGGCATCGCGCATGACCCGAGGCGTGTTGACAACGGCGAGTTCGTGAATCCAAATGTGTACATCTGGTTGTGGCAGCGCGCCGGCACATCCGTCGCCCAAAAGCCGACACCCGATGCTGGACCATGATGCGTCGGCGCTCGCGCGCGGCTCCGACAGCGTCCTCTTGGGGTTCAAATGATGGCCCGAAACCGGCCGGCGCCGGCACGCCATCCCGTCGCCGGCTGGTTCGTCTGGGCAATGGGATTGGTGGCGTGCGTCATCCTCCTGATCGCGGTCGTGGCCCTCACCACCGGGCCGATCAGGTATTGGGCCGAGGAGCTTGCGCCTCCGGCCACCGGCAGTCTCAGCGACAACGTCATCACGGCAGCCATTTGTGGGGGGATGATCGCCGGCGTTGGAGCGACTGTGCTCGTTCTCACGCGCATTGTCCGATCCATCGGACTGCGCCTGCGAACGTGGCGCGCCGAACAAACGCTCGCGCGCGATCCTCGGCCACCCGTGCTTTACCTGCGCTCGTTCCAGGATGACGAACGCATGCTCAGCGCGTCCGAATCGTTCGAGCAGTCACTTACGTCCGTGCTCAGCGACATCGGTCCGGTGATCGCCGTCGGACGTCCGGGCGAGCGCTTGCCCCCGCAGGGCGGCGCGAGACTCTACGTGAACGACGAAAGCTGGAAAACGACGGTATGCGACCTGATGAGCCGATCGGCGCTGACCATACTGAGGGCCGGCACGAGCGGCGGTGTCCTGTGGGAGCTGACCCGCGTCGTCGAATTGGTTCCGCCGACGCGTCTCGTGATCGCGGTTCCGCCGATGGCGCGAGCGCGCGACGCGGAAACATGGAAACGCTTTTGCGTTCTGGCCAGCGAGGTGATGCCGCATCCTCTCCCGGCCCGCTTGGATGGTGCGACCTTCGTCACGTTTGATTCGGACTGGAATCCTGCCGTCGTGCCGCTCCCCAAGAAATTCAATCCACTCTCCGCGCGAGCCGGCGTTCGCAGCCTCCTTCGACCGTTCTGCGAGCGCAACGGATTCACGCTTCGCAGGCGCTCGTTGTCCGACATACCGGTAGAGCTGCTGTTGGTGTTCGCGTTGACCGCACAGGCGGGCAGCCTGGCGCTCATGCCGTCCGGTCTGCACTGGCGGGAGCTGTCTGCCTCGGAGGGCGTTACGATTTCAATGCCGGGTAAGTTTTACGAAAAGACGGCGACGACGGACCTCCTTCCGGGCGTTCAAGCGCACACGCACGAATACGGCGTCCTGAAGCGCGACCGGTCGCTGGAGTTTTCATTGAATGTGACGGACTACACCAATCTCGACGTCTCTCGGGACCCGGAAAGCCTGCTGCAGGGCGCGCGCGACGGTGTCGTCCAGCACGTGAAGGGGAAGCTCCTGGCGGAAAGCGCAGTCCAGATTGGCCCGTATGCGGGCCGGGAATGGCAAATAGACGTGCCGGAACGCCAAACACTCGTCAGGGCCCGGATGTTTGTCGGCGGCCCGGGACGAACCGTCTTGTTGTTCGTCGCCATGCCGGCGAACGGATCGGAAGCCCAAGCAGGGCGGCAGTTCCTCGATTCATTCCGGCCGCGCTGAGCGCCTGTCACGCGCGTAAGAATCTCGTCAGAATCGGTGAAACAACACGGCGAAAAATCAGAAGGGTAATTGGTGCGGCCGAGAGGACTCGAACCTCCACGAGTTGCCCCGCTAGCACCTCAAGCTAGTGCGTCTACCAATTCCGCCACGGCCGCAGGGGGATCGACGCCGGCCCATCAGGTCCGGCGTCCGGGCAACGGGGCCGATGTAACAAATCGGCTGTGCGACGACAAGGGCGCGCATGGCTTCTCGGGCGACCGCCCGTGGCGGCCCAGGGCCGCGAGAATGTGAGCCACATCAAAGAGGTGGACGGCCGGAACCCAGGCGAGCGAGCGACGCCATTCCTGGATGGGCCATGCCTGGCCCTGACCGGTGGTCATGGAATCAACGCCGCCGCATACCTAGATCCGGGCTCCGGCGCGCGCCGAGCGTGGTCGCTCAGCGCATATCGGCCGTGCGGGGCAGCATTTCCTTGACTTCGACCGCGATCCGGCTGCCGCTCACCACCACGGCGGCCTTGGCCACCGGAAAGTCGTTGGCGAGGATCTTGACCTCGTCATTCTCGCCCGAGTCGAGCTCGATGACGGCGCCGCGGCCGAGCCGAAGCACCTGGTGAACCGGCATCCAGGTCGAGCCGAGCACGACCGCGATATTCAGAGAGACCTTGTCAATGGTGGCCACGTGTGAGTCCATGTCCGGAGGCAACTGTCCCGACATCACCATGGCAGGGTGAACGAGTGGTTAACGCGCGCAACGACCTCACCGGCAAGATGATGCCGGCGCCCGGCCTGGCGGCCACCGAATGGGAGGTGAGCGAGGAGCCGGTCGCCTATGAGGCCGCGCTTGGCGCCATGGCGGCGCGCGCCGCCGCGATCGCCGATGGGGCGGCCCCCGAGCTGGTCTGGCTGCTCGAGCACCCGCCGCTCTACACCTCCGGCACCAGCGCGCGGCCCGGCGACCTGATCGAGGCGCGCTTTCCCCTCCACGTCGCCGGGCGCGGCGGCCAGCTCACCTATCACGGGCCCGGCCAGCGGGTCGCCTATGCGATGCTCGATCTCAAGCGCCGTACCCCGGACGTGCGCCGCTACGTGGCGAGCCTGGAGGAATGGATCATCCGCACCCTCGCGGAATTCAATGTGCGCGGCGAGCGGCGCGAGGACCGGGTCGGGGTCTGGGTGCGCCGGCCCGACAAGGGCGTGGGCCACGAGGACAAGATCGCGGCGATCGGGATCCGGCTCCGCCGCTGGGTCAGCCTGCATGGTGTCGCGCTCAACATCGATCCCGACCTGACGCATTTCTCCGGCATCGTCCCCTGCGGCGTGGCCGACGCGCGATTCGGCGTGACCAGCCTGGCGGATCTCGGGCAGGCGGTGTCGATGGCGGAGGTCGACAGGGTGCTGCGGCGCGAGTTCGAAGGGCTGTTCGGGCCGACGGTGGATGCCTCTGCGGACGCGTTCACCGAACCGCATTCAGCGTCGAGAGGAAGGTAGAACCAACCGGATCTTTTGGGGGGCGCGCATGACGCGGGATTTGAAGCAGCGGATTGCGTTCACGTTGGGCGCGCTCCTGGTCTGGCGCGTCGGCGTCTACCTTCCGGTGCCGGGCATCGATCCGCAGCTATGGGCCGATATTTTCCGCGGTCAGCCGGGCAGCATCTGGCAGCAATACAACTTTCTCTCGGGCGGTGTCGTCCGGTTCCTGGGCATATGCAGCCTCGGCATCATGCCCTATGTCACGGCTGCCCTCCTCATCCAGCTGCTGACGCTCCTCTCGTCCGCGGTCAACCGGCTCAAGCAGAAGGGCGAGCAGGGCCGCGTGATCATCAGCCGGTGCACGCTTGCCGTAACGTTGTTTCTGGCCGCATGGCAAGCGTATGGCGTCGCGGTCGGGCTCGAGGGCGCAAGCGTCGTTTCCGAGCCCGGATTGTTATTCCGCGTCTCGACCGTGCTCACGCTGACCGGCGGCACGATATTCCTGGTGTGGCTGAGCCAGCAGATCACGGCGCGCGGCGTCGGCAACGGCATCGCCATCATCCTGTTCGCCGGCATCGCCACCGAACTGCCGCGGGAAATCCCTAAGCTGATCGTGAGCAACCAACTGGGCGTGCTGACGAGCGGCATACTGCTCGCGCTCGTGCTGGTCATCGTCGCCGTCGCGGCGCTCGTCGTCATGATGGAACGCGCGCGACGCTGCCTCCCGGTCCGGTTTGCCGAGCGGCAGGCCGGTACCCGCATGCTTCCGGGCCGGTCAGCCGATCTCGTCCTCAAGCTCAATCCCGCCGGCATCATGCCGGCCATTCTCACCTCGTGGCTCGCCTCGATGGTCTTCATCGTGGTGAGCTTGGCGGCATGGTTGGCCGGAAAGGGCGGCGGCTGGATCGGCGGCCTTCCATTCGGCCTTGGCTATGGCACGCCGCTGCACCTGCTCCTGTGGGCGGCCGTCATCGTGTTCTTCGCCTTCGTCTACACCGCCTTCGTCTGCGACCCCGACGACATGGCGGAAAAGCTCGAAAAACACGGCGGCGCCCTGCCGGAGGTCGCCTCCGGAGACGCCGCCGCGCATCTCGATCATGTGATCTCGCGCACCGCCGCGATCGGCGCGACCTATCTCGCGCTCGTGATATTGCTGCCGGAGATTCTGATCAGTTACTCCGGTGCACCATTCTATTTCCCGAGCACGTCGCTTCTGATCATGGTCTGCGCCACCCTGGATATCGAAGCGCAGGTCCGCGCCGAACGGCGGCTCCCGCCGGGGTGACGATGGCTGCGCGATCCCCCGCGACTCCTGCTCCCGGCGATGATCCCCGGTCACACGAATCCAACGTGGTTCCACTGCCCGGCACCGGTTGGGTTACGCAACCCAACCGGTGAGCGCGCGCGGAAAGCGGAGCGGACGGAACCTAGGCGGCCTTTTTGGCGGCGCCGAGCAGCGGTTCCACCAGCGCAAACACGAAGCTGGCTTCACCAGACAGCGGAATGAACTGGTACGTTTCGTGAACTCCAGTTATCGGAACCGAATTCGGGCCGGTGTGGTGGGTAATGATCGCCTCCGTGGCGATCGTTTTGTGATCGGAGGTGGACGTCAGTGTAACGGCCGGGATGAGCACGCTGAACGACGTCGAGCCGGTATCCACCGTCATCTGGGTCGTCACCGTAACCAGGGTTCCGACCTCGGTGTTGAGCGTCCGGATCTGCGATCCCGCGAAGTGCCGGATCGGGCTCACGCCGGGGCCCTGTTTCAGATTCAAGACCCGCTGGCCCAGGATGCTGGTGGTTTCGTAGTCGACCTGCGTGTTCCCGTCACTGCTGTGCAGAACGAACCTGTTGGGTGCAACATTCGCCATGGTGGGGGTCCTTTCTGTTGCGGTACATCGGCCACGACGTGAGTCGCGTGCCGAGGGCCAGCAACATAAAACTGATTTGATCTGCCCCTGTGTGATCGAGATCACATTCGAACGTGATTTTTCGTCGGCGAGACTCGGTCGGTCGTGACGATACCGGGTTACCCAAGCGAGGAATGATTCATGACTATGAATCCCGAGACACAAGCTTCATTCATCGCAGAAAGCTCCGCCGCTGCGCACGTCGCTCGGTGTGCGATCGGCAGGGCGCGACGCTGCGCCGTGCTGGTTGGGCGGACGCGCGAGTCGGATGGGAGCCGTTGCCGGTCGAGCGCATGTCCGCTTTTGTCTTAGAGCGGTCGGGCCACGCGGTCCGAACGGATGACCGCTAAGGGCCAGGAAGAGACTCATGCGCCGCAGCAATTCGGACGCTACTGGAGGCATCGCAGACATCGGCTGACGGTTGGCGCGGACCGCGTACCACGCGATTGACCCGAAGCGGTCATCCCTTACGCGCCGTGTGGCGACGCGATCGACCTCGCCACGTCACGGACGTGTTCGATGAAAAGGCCGACCAGCGGATTCAAGACCCGGTTTTTCAAGGTCAATATCGCGACTGGGTACCCAGGGATCTCCAGATCCACCGGGAGGATCTTCAGTGACAGCTTGGCAGCATTGAACACGAGCAGCGATCTCGGGATGACCGTGATGAACGGCCCGCGCGAAACCAGGAACATGCGAAGAAGACCGGACAGCGCGACCACGCCGCTCTGAGGCACCGCAAGCCCTTTCGCCCGAAAAGCCTCCGCCACGCTCTGGTAAACTGAGGAATCGGCCGCCGTCAAAATCCAGGATTCGTCGACGAGCTCAGCGGGATCAATCTTGCGACGGCGCGCCCATTTGCCGTTGGCGTCTGCCGCGATGAGGAGCGGATCCTGGAACAGAACCTCTATGTCGAAATCTTCCTCGCCGATGAGCGGCCGCGCGATCCGCGACAGAATGAAGTCGTGATCACGCTCGCGCAGACTTGGGAAATCTTTGCCGGGAGAGGTCACCTCATCGAAGCGCAGGACGACCCGCGGATACTGCCGGCTGAAACGTTCGAGGGCGAGCGAAAGGGTCCCGCCCATGATCGACGCGGGGCATCCAATTTTCAATTCGCCGGCGGTCGGATCGGACAGGAAGTCGATATCCCTTATACCCTGCCTCAGTTCGTCAAATGCCGCTTGGCCGCGTTTCAGAAGGGCACGACCATAAATGGTCGGCACCACGCCCCTTGAGTTGCGGTCGAACAGCGGCACGCCGAACATCTGTTCGAGGCCCGCGACGATGTCCGAAACACCCGGCTGGGTCAGTCCGAGCCTGGCGCCCGCCTTGGCCATGCTGCCGAGCTGCACAACCGCAAAGAAAACCTGCAGGTCTCGAAACCGCAACCTTCGGCCGACTCGGTCGTCCGGAGAAATCTTTGGCATAGGAAATATCTATCGCAGCTAAAGGCAGATGGCCAGTTCCGCTTATATCGCCGCGCCCCTTAATCTGCACGGGAAAATCTGGCCGCGGGCGCACCTCACGGACGCAAGGTAGGCGACATGGCAACATCGGTGAATGCGGGTGGCCGGCTTGATCGCTTGCCCATCAGTTCATTCCACCATCGCATCTTTTGGCTGGTCGGGGCTGGCATGCTACTCGACGGCTACGACCTCTACATCTTCACCAATGTGCTTCCGGCCGCCGCCCAGAGCGGCTTCTCCACCGCCCTGCAAAATGCCGATTTCATCTCGAAGACCTTCCTGGGGATGACCATTGGAGCCTTGGTCACGGGATTTCTCGGCGATCGATTCGGACGGCGTTTCACCTACCAGATCAATCTGCTTATCTTCGGATTGGCCTCGCTCGCGGCCGCATTTGCGCCCGACATGACCACCCTGATATGGCTGCGCTTCTTGATGGGACTTGGTCTCGGCGCTGAGATCGTCGTCGGCTATGCGACGCTGGCCGAATTCGTGCCGCCGAAATCGCGTGGGCGCTGGCTCTCATTCATGGCGGTCCTGGTGGTCTCAGGTCTGCCGATCACGGCGCTGCTGGGATTTCTGATCATTCCGGCATACGGATGGCGGCCGATGTTTGCCATCGCCGGCATCGGCGCGCTCATCGTCTGGTATCTGCGCAAGGCCCTGCCGGAATCGCCACGTTGGTTGGAGGCACGGGATCGCGTGGAGGAGGCCGAGGCCCTCATGCGTGCGATCGAACAAGAGGCCGCGAGTGCAGGTCCGCTGCCGCTTCCAGCGCCGCCCGCGCCGGTCGCCAAATTCAACCTCGCCTCGCTGATGACACCCTCGTTGCTTCCGCGGATGATTGTCGGCAGCTGGGTGCTGATCACGGTCAATACCCTGATCTTCGGGTTTGTCACGTGGCTGCCGCAGTTCTTCCTACAGCAAGGGCTGACCATCACGCGCTCATTCGCCTATACTCTGGTAATCGTGCTCGGCACCCCGTTTGGCGCGTTATGCGGCGCATTCTGCGCGGACTCCATCGGACGCCGGCGCAGCATCATTGGGGCGTCCGTCCTCACCATTGCGCTCGGCGCTGTCTATGCCAGCTTCACGGCTTCGACCGCGCCGTGGTTGATCCTGACAGTCGGGTTTCTGCTGATCGTCGCGATCTACATCCAAGTCGCGATGCTGTTCGGCGTCTACACGCCAGAGCTTTTTCCCACCGACGTGCGGCTACGCGCCAATGGCATCTGTCATACTTTTGGACGGGCGGCGACGATCGTGTCGCCGTTTATCGTGCTTTGGTTGTCGCAGGGTTACGGAGTCGCCGGCGTGCTCGCGCTCATGATCGCACTACTCGTCGTTCAGATTATCGCGGTATGGGGCTGGGGCGTCGAGCCGCGACATCGCTCGCTTGAACAAATGGATTCGGTGACACCGCTCAACGTAGGGGCAACATCATGAAGCAACGTATCGCGTTTGCCGTGACGAGCCTCACGCTGCTGGTTGCTGGACTGGGTGTTATTTCCGGCGATGCGGTCGGGCAGCAAGTGCCAGCCGCCCACCAGAGATATCTCTTCCGTGCGGCGTTCACGGTTGATGGCATGAAGAATTTGCAAAAGCAGTCGGCAACGGGCTTCACGACGGGCGTTGCCAAGTTTTTTGAATCCGTCGGCGGCAAACTGGAATCCTGGTATTTCGACTACGGCGACAGTACGGCCTATGGATTCGTCGACTACCCGGACGAAATCGCCGCCGCAGCGGCGCAGGCATCCGTGAATGCCGGAGGGTTTGCGCGCGTCACTTACCGACCCGTCTTGTCAGCCGAGGATGCAGACAAGGCACTCGCGAAATCAGTGGGTACTTGGCCCCCGCAGCAACAATAGTTCCTGCGAGCCGCGCGACCCGCGCGCGTCCCCCTGACAGCGGTTTGTCGGCTTCGTCCGTGCCTGAGTGCCGTGACCCACCGCCCACCGACACCAAGGAGAGAGCCATGCCCCCCACCGACCGCCGCACCTTCCTTGGAGCCCTCGCCCTCGGTGCGGGCGGCCTCGCCTCAAGCGCGGCGTTCGCCGCCGGCAACGACGGCCACGCGGCCGGCTACGAAGTCGCACCGGCGTCGAACTTCCAGCCCACCATCCCGCGGCGGACCGGCGATGCCATGACCTTCACGGTCAATCTCGACAAGGGCCCGATCAAGGCAACGTCGGGCGGCTGGGCGCGCGACATCACCATGCGCCAGCTGCCGATCGCGACCGACATCGCCGGCGCCCACCTGTTCATGAACCCGGGCGGCTCGCGCGAGATGCACTGGCACAATTCGGCCGAATGGGCCTACATCCTGGCCGGCCACTGCCAGGTGACGGTGGTCGATCCGGATGGACAGGCGGAGGTCGCCAACTACGGGCCGGGCGATCTCTGGTACTTCCCCAAGGGCCACAGCCACGCGGTCCAGACGCTCGGCAGCGAGCCGTGCCACGCGGTGCTTGCGTTCGACGACGGGCTCTACGGCGAGCACGGGACGTTCGGCATCAGCGACTGGATGAGCCGGCTCGAGCCCGGCCTCATGGCGAAGACGCTGGGCATGGACGAGAAGTGGCTGTCGAAGATCCCGTCCGCTGAGACTTACATCATGCAGGGCGACGTGATCCCGCGCGACGGCGCGCAGGCGCGCTCGGCGCGCGAGTTTGCGCCCGCGCAGACCCATCGCTTCGCCATGATGGCACAGAAGCCGTGGGCGGCGAGCGCCGGCGGCACACTGCACATCGCCTCGGCGCGCGAATTTCCGCTGTCGACCACGCTGGTCGGCATGGTGCTGCGGCTCAAGCCCGGCGCCGCGCACGCGCCGCACTGGCACCCGTCGTCGAACGAGTGGCACTACGTCGCCAAGGGCCGCGCCCGGGTGACGCTGTTCGCGTCTGACAAGCGGCTCGCCACCGCCGAGATCGCGGTCGGCGACTGCGCCTACATCCCGCGCGGTTGCGGCCACACGGTGCAGAACATCGGCAGCGACGAGTGCGAGATCGTCGGCGTGCTCGACGGCCCGGCCTACCAGGAAGCCTCGCTGTGGAATTGGATCGCGAAGGCGCCGCGCCATCTGCTGGCGAACAATTTCGGCGTACGCGAGGACTTCGTCCCGTCGCTCGCTGGCGACCGGCGGGTCATCGTCTGACAGGCTGAGGTTTTATTTGCGCATGTTCTGATCGGCGAGCCGGTATCCACTTCGCCGGAACATGCGCCGGAGTCTTTCGTGGGAGGACAACATGGTGCGTCGCCGCCCGCGAGCGCCAGCACCAGCGCGATGACGAAGCGCGGGCCTCGGCCTGATGGGCGAGCGGGTCGCACGCGGAAGCCTCACCGGATCGATGTCGGGGCTAAGCTCCGATGGCGCCCGACAGCGCCGCACATCGCGTGTTGCATTGCAACGAGGTCTCGCCGCCAACCGCCGCTTTGGGTCATGAGCGTCGCAACCGGGTCCCGCCGATTCCCGGTCAATGTCCGGAATGGGCCCGAGAGCGGACTTGCAGAGCGCGCGGCGCGAAGTCCGATCCGCTTTACCGAGATCCGCATATTGAGTGCGCAAGTCGGCCAGGCCCGACGTGAGTGGCCGCCCCATGGTTCGAGACGCCGGGCTTCGCCCGGCTCCTCACCATGAGGCGGAGCGGGCGGATCCCAAAAAGCCGCCCCCTACTTCGCCTTCTCGGGCGGACGCGACGTGCAGGTGATCTCGGCCGGCTGGCACGCGATGCCGATATTCGAGCAATTGATGGCGTCGGCGTCGCCGCGCGCGCAGCTGCGGCATTTGTCGGTCCAGGCGAGGCAGGTCTTGTCGCGGTCCCCATAGGCGTGGATCGACGCCTCCGCTGCCTCAGGGCTGGGCGCTTGTGTCGGCGCCGGCGCGGGCGCGGACGCCTGCGGCCAGGCCGGCGACGCGACCGCCCATGAGGCGGCGCAGAAAGCCACAAAGACAAAGATGCGTTTCTGTTTCATCCCTACACCGTCGGCAACAACGAGAATTTTTCGCCCGCGCGGCGCGCCGCAAGATCGTCCGGGCTCGCGGCGCGCACGTCCACCGCGTCGACACGCGCGGACCGCGGGCCGCGCCGGCAGGCCTCGATCATGCCGGCGACCGCCTCGGGCGGGCCGGCGAACACCGCCTCCACGCTGCCGTCGTGGCGGTTGCGCGTCCAGCCGGCGAGCCCGCGCCGCAACGCCTCGTGCTCGACCCAGGCGCGGTAGCCGACGCCTTGCACGCGTCCGCGGATAATCGCATGGCGGAGATCCTGCGTCATGCGACAGCCTCGCGGCCGGCCCGCGGCGCGCCGGCCGCCCAGCGGGCGAGCGCACGAATATACGTCGGCGGAAACCCCAAGTCGCGCGCCGCCGCCAGCACATCCGCGAGGTAGCCCGGCCGCGGGCGGCCCGGCACGCGCGAGCGGCCGACATAGACCAGCGCCGGCGCGTGGGCAGTGCCGATGCGCACGGGCAACGTCACGGCGCGGTAGAGGCCGGTGTCCAGAGACTCATAGGCGTCGAGCGCCGCCAGATCGCGCGGCGTCAGCCGCCACACCAGGCCATGCACGATCCCGCCCCGCGCCGGCAGTACCGACGCATAGCCGTCGGCCGTGACGATGAAGCGATAGCCTTCGAGCACACCCGTCCCGATCTCGCGCGCCGCGCCGCAGCGCGGCCGCATCCGGGCGCGGCTCATGTTCGACCCATAGGCGAAATGGAGCGTCATCGCGCACGCCGGCTCGAACCGGTCTGAAACGAAAACACGACCGCGACCAGGATGGGCACCGCGACGAGCGCCATCAAGCCGAGCAGCACGAAATCGAACCCCTCGATTTCCGGATCGTCCAGGATCTGCTCCACCAGGGCGACCACGACGAACAGATGGGAGTCGGACGCCCCCATCACGCCGAGCACCAGCACCAGGAGCACGATCGCCAGGCCGTAGAGGAGTGCGACGCCCGCCGCCGTGGCGCTGTCGCGGCCGGCGTCGCGCAGCCGCATGGCATGGAGCGCGAACCACATCCACAGCAGCGTGGCCTGCACCGCAACGAAGGGCCAGAGGCCGAAACGCACGGTCAGCGGCTCGGCGAGCAGGACCTGCGACAGGAAGCCCGCCAGGTAGACCGCCACGATCGCAACCGCAAAGGCGCGCGGCGCCATCGGTCCGCTCGGCGAAACTGCGAAACGAGGCCGCATGCGGCGTCTCCCGGCGAGAGGCGGAATGCCCGATTGATACCGACCCATCCAATCCGTCATAGGTGCAATGTGAACCTATGTGGCTGGTACGGCTTCCCTTTTTTAGCACTCTCAAGTCGTTGGGTCGCCTCGTTGCACTCCTTTGTACGCTATGGTGCGACGATTTTCGCCCCTGTCCGACGCCTCGGTGAACACGGAGCGCACACGCCGTGCCGGATACGAGACCGACAGCCATCGCGGGTCGGGCGCTTCGTGAAGCCACCGATGGCATGGCAGTCTTGGGGGGCCGGATGGAGAGCGGCGCGGAGACACGGTGCCGGGAGTGGGGAGAATCGAATCCATTGTTCGCTGGGGCGCCCGTGACATCCGGCGAAATTACCCCAACGACGTGGACGTCACGCCCGAAAATCCCGGGTTGCGCCTCCTGTTGGCGTTGCGTCTGATGGCTTGGCCGGAGCTACGATGTTGAACTGCCGCCGGTACTCCGTGACGACGTCCTCCAAATGGTCGTAGAAGGCATCCGCACCAAGCAGATCCTTCAACTGGTAGCGTGTCTGGGTCATGGGACCCTCCATGACTTCCGCGACCACCATGCGGATGCCTTCCGCCTTCAACTTCGCGTAAACCGATCGGAGCGTTTCCGCCGATGAGTAGTCCACATCGTCCACCGCGGACGCGTCGAGACAGAGCCAGCGCAGGCGCGGTTCCGCGATGTTCGCGAGAAATGAGATCTCCTCCGAGAGCTGCTGGCAATTCGCGTAATACAAGCTGTGCGTGAACCGGTAGATGACCAGGCCGGGCGCGGCTTGCGCGGCCGTGGCCACCGGCTGTGGCTTCCTGCCGCCGGCGGCGCCTGGCACGAGCACTGCGTTCTTTGGCCGATAGCCGTGACGGGTGTGATCAATGAGCGACAACGCGATGGCGAGCAGGATTCCCTGTTCGACGCCGACGATCACGACCGTCAAAGCGGTGATCAGGGCCACCCAGAACTCCGATCGCCTTTGCGCGAAGACCCTCCGCATCCCGGCGATATCGATCAGGCCGATGCCGATGAGAAACACGATGGCCGACAAGGCGGCTTCGGGCATGAACGCCAGCGGTCCGGTCAGGAAGAGCAGGACGAGCAAAACGATCGCCGCCATCGCCAGGAGCGACAGTTGGCTGCGGCCGCCCGCAACGTCCACGATCTGCGTCTTGGTCGGGCTGCCGCAGACGACGAAGGTGCCGGAAAGGCCGGCGCCGATATTGGCCAGGGCCAGACCGATGAGGTCGGTGTTCTCGCTGAAAGGCTCATCGTAGCGCGTCGCATAGGCGCGGGAAGTCGCCGCGCTTTGGGCGAGGATGACCACGAACATCGCAAACGCTGTCGGCATCAAGGTCATGATCAGTTGCCAGTTCCAGTCCACCGCGGGCAGACCCAGGTGGGGCAGACCACTCGGGACGGTCCCCAGCACATGCAACTTTGTGCTGAGCCCAAACGCCCCGCTCACGACCAGGGATCCGATCACCGCGACCAGTTCGGCCGGGATTTTTTTCGAAATCTTCTTGAGGCCGACGACGACCACCAGCACGGCGAGCGCGATCGTCAACTCGTAGCGGTTGACCTCCCCGAGTTGTTGCAAGTTGTTCCAAAGTTTGCCGAGCGTGCCATGGCCGCCGCCCTTCAGGCCGAGCATTCCGCCGAGCTGCCCGAGCGCGACCTGGACGCCGACTCCGGTCAGGAACCCGATCAATACGGTGCGCGAGAGAAAGTCGGCGAGGAATCCCAGGCCCAGGACGCGCGCCAGAATCAGGAAGATCGCGGCCATCAGCGCCAGCGCGCCGGCCAACGCCAGGTATTGATCGGAGCCGATCGATGCGATGCCCACGAGACCGGCCGCGAGGATGGCTGCGGTCGCCGAATCGGCGCCCACCACCAGGTGCCGGGAGGAGCCGAACAGCGCGAACAGCGCCGTGGGGATGAGCATGGTGTAGAGACCGGTAATCACCGGGGTGCCGGAGATTTTCGTGTAACCCATCACCTCTGGAATGGCGATGGCGGCCAGCGTGATGCCGGCAACGATCTCGGCCGGGATCTGCGCAGCGTTGATCGGCAGCACCCCTTGCATAAACGGGAAACGGACGGGTGCGCTATGTTCGGGTGTTGTTTCCATCGTGTCCGCCGGACTGAGCTTGACGTTTTGCAGGCTCGCCGTCGAGGCTCATGACGGGACCACCGGCGTGGATTCCCGTCTGCCCGCTGGCAGCACGTTCTGGTTCGAGCTGCCGGCCATGCGGTTGAGACGCCGCGCGGGAGGCAGCGTCAGCAGATGCGCGTTCTCGATCTATTCGAATCCAAGGCTGCGCGCGCGGCGCCGAGCCTCGTCCTCAGGCGAACTCCATGATCACCGCATCCACCGCGAGGCTGTCGCCGGGCTTGGCGAGGATCCGTTTGACGACGCCGTCGCGCTCGGCGCGCAGCACATTCTCCATCTTCATCGCCTCGACCACGGCGAGCGTCTCGCCGGCCTTGATGTCCTGCCCGACCGCGACCGCGATCGATACGACCAGGCCCGGCATCGGACAGAGCACCTTCTTGCCGGTGTCGGCCGTGAGTTTGGCCGGCATCAGCCGCGCCGCCGCGGCTTCGGTCTCGGTATACACATAGGCGCGCGCCTGCGCGCCGTGCCAGGCGAGATCGAACCCATTGGGCGCCGGGCGCACCTGCACCGCGACATCGCGGTCCCCCACCCTGCCCCGCCAGACCGGCTCGCCCGGCACCCATGCGGAGCGCACCACCACATTGCCGGCCGTCCCCTCGCCGCCGCGAAAGTGGATGGCCACCGTGTCGCCGGGCGGCAGGGTCTGTCCCGGCGTGCCGTCGCCGAAGGAGACCGAGAGGCTGCCGTCGATCACCTCCAGCACATATTCGCGCTCGTCGAGCCAGACGCTGCGAATGCCGGCGCGGGTGACGCGCCGCCCCTCGAGCTGGCCGGAAATCCGCCGCTTGCGGGCGCCGAGCTTGTGGTCGATCGCGGCCGCCGCGGCGGCGATCACCCGGGCGCGCTCGCCTTCCGCCGGGAGCGGGTGAAAGCCGCCGGGAAACTCCTCGGCGATGAAGCCGGTCGACAGCGCCCCCGCCTGCCAGCGCGGATGCTGCATCAGGGCGGAGAGGAACGGGATGTTGTGACGGATGCCGTGAATCGCGAACTCGTCGAGCGCCTGCGACTGCGCGGCGATCGCCTGGGCGCGCGTCGGCGCATGGGTCACCAGCTTGGCGATCATCGGATCGTAATAGAGCGAGATCTCGCCGCCCTCGTAGACGCCGGTGTCGTTGCGCACCGTGATGCCGTCGCGCACCGTCTCGGCCGGCGGCCGATAGGTGACCAGGCGGCCGGTGGAGGGGAGGAAGTTGCGGGTGGGGTCTTCCGCATAGATGCGGGTCTCGACCGTCCAGCCCGAGAGCCTCACGTCGGCCTGACCGAGCGCGAGCTTCTCCCCCGCCGCGACGCGGATCATCTGCTCCACCAGGTCGATGCCGGTGACCAGCTCGGTCACCGGATGCTCGACCTGCAGCCGCGTGTTCATCTCCAGGAAATAGAAGCTCTTGTCCTGGGCGGCCACGAACTCGACGGTGCCGGCGGAGTCGTAGCCGACGGCACGCGCGAGCGCGACCGCCTGCTCGCCCATGGCGGCGCGGGTGGCGGCGTCGAGGAGCGGGCTCGGCGCCTCCTCGACGACCTTCTGGTTGCGGCGCTGGATCGAGCATTCGCGCTCGCCGAGATGGATGACGTTGCCGTGCTTGTCGCCCAGCACCTGGATCTCGACATGGCGTGGATCGACGATGAATTTCTCGATGAAGACGCGGTCGTCGCCGAAGGACGACTTCGCCTCCGAGCGGGCGCGCGCGAAACCTTCCGCCACCTCCGCCGCCGAATGGGCGATCCGCATGCCCTTGCCGCCGCCGCCGGCCGAGGCCTTGATCATTACCGGAAAGCCGATCTCCCCGGCGATCTTCATCGCCTGCTTCTCGTCCTCGATCACGCCGAGATGGCCGGGCACGGTCGAGACCCGGGCCTTGGCGGCCGCCTTCTTGCTTTCGATCTTGTCGCCCATGGCGGCGATCGCGGCGGGGTTCGGCCCGATGAAGACGATGCCGGCCGCGGCGAGCGCTCGCGCAAAGGCTTCGCGTTCCGACAGGAAGCCGTAGCCAGGATGCACCGCCTCGGCGCCGCTGTGGCGGCAGGCCTCGACGATCTTCTCCACCACCAGGTAGCTCTCGGCGGCGGCCGGCGGCCCGATCGGGACCGCCATGTCGGCCATCTCGACGTGCAGCGCGTCCTTGTCGGCCTCGGAATAGACCGCAACGGTCTCGATGCCCAGCCGGCGTGCGGTCTTGATGATACGGCAGGCGATCTCGCCGCGATTGGCGATCAAAATGCGTTTGAACATGCAACGCGCCTTGCCCCGGACACCCTTCCGGCCCGCAAGGCTTGCGGCGTCAGCGCGAAAAAGTCAATCGGCAGGCCCGGTTAGTCTTCGGACCGTCATGGCGGGCCGCCTTACATCAGCCAGCCGCTGCGCCGTTGGGTGCGCGCATGCGAGGCGATCCATTCGAGGATCTCGATGTCGACGGCGTCGAATTGCATGCCGCCTTGGCGCAGCGCCCAGGTGGCGGGCGCGGCCTCGCAGCCGTTCAGCGCCGTACCGCTTGGCCGCGTCTCACGCGAGGCGGCACGCGATGGGGTCGATCGAGCGTGGCTCATCCTGGGCTCCGTCCTGCTCCGGCCGATTGATTGACTGCGCGTGGCGTTGGTCGACCGAAACATCGAAAAGGTTCATTCGGCGATATCTTGCCGGGCAAGCGGGGCGCGTACGGGGCCCGTCCGTGGCCACGCCGGGGCATTTGCATGCCGCAATATGGCGGCGGCCGGACGCAATCCTTAACGCCCGCCAGGAAGCCGGTCGCGGCGGAAAGAATATTCCCGATCCGGCACGCGCCGTATCGGGTCGCTGCTACCGCAAGCTAACGGTTTGGCCGAAAATACTTAATCGGGCCCGCAACTGGTCCCGCCTAACCGGAAAGTCTATATAATTTCCCCGGACTTGCGATGATCCGGCGACGACCGCAAAACCTAAGAGGTGTGACATGACGTTGGCGATTGGGGACACGGCTCCCGATTTCGAGGCGAACACGACCGAAGGCCGTATCAAGTTTCACGATTGGGTCGGCAATTCCTGGGCGGTGCTGTTCTCGCATCCGAAGGATTTCACGCCGATCTGCACCACCGAGCTCGGCTACATGGCCAAGATCAAGCCCGAATTCGACAAGCGCGGCGTGAAAATCATCGGTTTGAGCGTCGATCCGGTCGAGAACCACGCCAAATGGGCGAACGATATCAAGGAGACGCAAGGGCACGCGCCGAACTATCCCATGATCGGCGACACCGATCTGTCCATCGCCAAGGCCTGGGGCATGCTGCCGGCCGCCACCAGCGGCGACGCCTCCAAGCGCACCGCGGCCGACAACGCGACCGTGCGCAATGTCTTCGTGATCGGCCCGGACAAGAAGATCAAGCTGGTGCTCGTCTATCCGATGACCACGGGCCGCAACTTCGACGAGGTGCTGCGGGTGATCGACTCCCTCCAGCTCACCGCCAAGCACAAGGTCGCCACCCCGGTGAACTGGAAGCAGGGCGAGGACGTGGTGATCGCGGGCTCGGTATCCGACGACGACGCCAAAAAGCAATTTCCGCAGGGCTGGAAGGCGCCGAAACCCTATCTGCGCATCGTCCCGCAGCCGCGCTGACCGGCGCAGCTGCACTTACTGCTCTAAGGGCGCGGCCAAGGCCGCGCCCTTTTTTTGGCGGCTGTAAGCGCGCACAAGGCTTGGGCGAGAACCCGGTCAAATCGAACCACGCACTCCGTCATGCCCGCGCTTGTCGCGGGCATCCACGTCTTAAAGCATCAGCAAGAACAAGGACGTGGATGGCCGGGACAAGCCCGGCCATGACGGAGCTACGATTCAATGTGAAGCGATCATGTTCTAGGGCGGCGTCGCGGTCATCTTGATGCCGGTGAGCGCCGCCAGGGCGCCCTGACGGACGGTCTCCCGGCGCATGTAGTCGGCGAGGCCCGCCGGCGTGTTGTCGGCCGGCACCGTCATGCCGAGCGCCTCCATGCGGCTGCGGAATGCCTGCGATTGGACGACGTCGTTCAATTGCTTGTTGAGGTAATCAATGATCGGGGCCGGCGTCTTGGCGGGCGCCGCGAGACCGACGAAGCCGCCATAATCGAAATTCGGAAAGCCCAGCTCCTGCATGGTCGGCACCTCGGGCCAGGTCGCGATCCGGCGCGGGCTCGCGATCGCCAGTGCGCGCACCTTGCCGTCGTCCGCCAGCGGCTTGGCCTGGGCGTAGAACGCGAAGGCTCCCTGGATTCCGCCCCCCGCCACGTTGCGGGCGGCCTCGCCCGAGCCGCGATAGGGCACGCCGGCGATCTCGGTCTTGGCGAGCGCGTTGAGCTGGGCCAGCGCCATTGCGGGCGACGTGGCGGGCCCGGAGGTGCCGAAGCTCAGTTTCGTCGGGTGGGCCTGCGCATCGGCGATCATTTCGGCCAGCGATTTATACGGCAGCGCCGCGTCGACGATCAGGACCAGCGGCGGTCCCTCGACGATCATCCCGATCATCGCGAAATCGTCGATCGCGTTGTAGGGCACGGGGAGGAAATGCAGGTTCTGCGCATCCGCGATCGAGTTGGCGAACAGCGTGTAGCCGTCGGGCGCGGCCCGCACCGCATAGGCCCCGCCCACGGTACCCGAACCACCGGGCTTGTTCTCGACCACGATGCTCTGGCCGATCCGCTCCTGCATCATGGCGGCCAGAATGCGCGCCGGGACATCGGTCAGTCCGCCGGCCGCGAAAGGCACCACCATGGTGATGGCGCGGCTGGGATAGTTCTGCGCCTGCGCGGGGACGGCACCGGCCGCGAGCGCGCCGGCCAGCGCCAAGCCAAATCCCCATCCAAGTCGCCATCGCGCGGGCATGGATCCCTCCTGTGGGTGCGATCCGGGTTCACAGCATGCAGGAGGTATGCCACATCCTCGCCTGTTCGTCATGGCGGCGCGCCCGACGGCTCACCACAAACGCGCCTTCCCACCGTCGCGCCGCAATGCCAGAATCGCTGGTTCCCGCCGCGCGCGCGCCGTCGATTGCCCAACATGGAGAGACCCGATGTCCAAAAGCGCGACCTGCGCCACCGAGGCCCTGCTTCCGGTCGAGCTCGGGGCCGGCAAGGTCAAGTTCGCGCAGGGCGTGAAGGCGGGCCGCTGGGTTTTTGCCACCGGCCTGATGGCGCAGGATTTCGTCAACGGCATCGCGCCGGACGTGCTGGCGGCGCGCGCGCCCCATGCGGGCCTGCCCAAGCGCGAGAAGGAAGCGCTGCGCATCTTCGAGAATCTCGACGCCGTGCTGCGCGCCGCCGGCACCGATCGCCGCAACCTCGTGCGCACCGACCAGTATTACAGGACCGTCGCGGCGGTGCCGCCCTATCAGCATGTCCGGCGCGAATTTTTGAGCGGGCGCATCCCGCCCTCGACGTCGATCGCGCAGCAAGGCCTGCTGCTGCCGGGCGCCGACATGAACATCCAGGCGATGGCGGTCGTCCCCGAGAAGGGATTCGAGGTCGAGCACCTCAAGCACGAGCAGCTCAAAGGACGTCCGACCTCCGGCTACTCGCCCGCCGTGATGGTGGGCGACTTCATCTTCATTCCCGGCATCACCTCGCTCGCGGTCGGCGACGAGCCGCGGCGCAACGGCGTTGCGGCGGCGGCCCTGATGGCCGAAGGCGCGCAGTGGGGCGGCCAGCCGATCAAGCTCGAGACGCAGTTCATCGTCACCCAGCGGATGGCGGCCTCGCTCGCGCTGGCCGGCGCGAGCCTCGATGACGTCGTGCATGCGCAGGTCTATCTCGCCGACCGCGAGGATTTTTCGGCCTTCAACGAAACCTGGACGCGGCATTTCGGCGAGGCCGGCCCCGGCGTGTCGATCATTCCCTGCAGCGAGCACGGGCTCGCGCCCTATGACGGCAAGATCGAGATCAACGTCATCGCCGCGAAGCCCGGCAGCGCCGCCCGCAGGCGTCCTATCGATGCCGGCGTCGCCACCGCGTTCCGCCATCAGCCCCAGGCCGTGAAGGCGGCCGACCTGCTCTTCATCCCGGCCCTGATGGCGGCCGACCGCGACGGCCTCGTTGCGTCGGCCGCCATGGACCCGCGGCAGCCCTATTTCGTGTCGTCGCCCGCCGAGCAGGCCGAGACGATCATCGACAATATGGCGCGGCTCTGCGCGGCCGCCGGCACCTCGCTCGAAAACGTGGTGCGCGTGCTCATGTTCCTCACCGACATTCGCGATTTCCATCCCGTCTACAAGACCTGGGAGCGCAAGCTCGGCGGGCGTCCGCTGCCGTTTTCGGCGGTCGAGGTCCCCTCCCCGCTGCCGGTGCCGGGCGCGACGGTGATGATGGAAGCCTGGGTCTACGCGCCGTGAGGACGCGGACGGCGCGGCGCTCGCGCGCCATCATGAGTCTTGACACCCATTTTTTTGACGGATGCGGCGAAATGGTGTAGGAGAAAATCCACAGTTGGAATTGCGCCCGGCCCCACAGTGCCGGGCGTTTGCATGTGAGCGGCAGGTCGCACGCCGTCGCCGCAGTCCGGATGGAGCGCCGCAATCCCAACAGGCGTCCCTGCAGATTCCCTGCTGTTTGCAGGAAATCCGCCCCGGACGGCGGCATCGCGGCGGGTGCGTGGGCTCCTGTAAATCGCCTGTATTTCACCTGTACTTGGCAGGAAAAAACAGGAACCGATCCCTGTAAATCCGCGGCCGCGCGCCTGTTCTTGACGCCTCCGGCGCCTGATCCTCCGTCTGTTTACAGGCGCCGATGTCGCCGTGGTATGGAGAGGTTTCTGCTCCTTCGTGTCGCCAGGAATGAATCCATGAATCAACAAGCCGTCGTCGACGCCCAGCCGCCGTTCGGGCGCCTGCTCGGAATGAAGTTCACCCATGTGTCGCCCGACCGCGTGGTGTCGGAGCTGGTGGTGCGCGAGGAGCTCACCAATCGCAACGGCGTGCTGCATGGCGGCGCCGTGATGGGGCTCGCCGACAATCTCGGCGGCACCGCGAGCTTCCTCAACCTGCCGGCGGGCGCCACCACCTCGACGATCGAGAGCAAGACCAACTTCTTCGCCGCCTGCGCGCTCGGCGAAACAATCCAGACCGAGACCACGCCGCTGCACCGCGGCCGCTCCACCATGGTGTGGCAGACCCGGATCACCCGCGCCGACGGCAAGCTCGCCGCCATCGTGACCCAGACGCAGCTGGTGATGGGCGGGAAGAAATAGAGGGAAGGATTGGCGCCAATTCGCGCGCCCCTCTCCCTGACCGCAATGTTCTCGGTCGTCATCGTCCGCGAAAGCGGACGATCCAGTACACGTACCGCTCTCGCAGTGGCTACTGGATGCCCCGCTTTCGCGGGGCATGACGGCGGTCGGATACGGCAATAAGCGTTGTGGGGCGCCCCGCCCTCACCCCGCCGGCCCCACCTCGACCGCGTGCGCCGGGTCCTCGGTCCATTGCGACATGGAGCCGTCATAGAGCGTCGCGCCGGGCCGGCGCAAAAGCTCGGACAGCACGAACCAGTTGGTCGCCGCCTGATGGCCGGTGTTGCAATAGTTCATCACCGGGCCCTCCGGCACCGCGGCGAACAGGCGCCGCAAGTCGGCGAGCGGCCGCAGGCGCTGCGCCGCCTTGTCGAAGGCCTCGGCGTGATCGACCTGCAGCGATCCCGGCAACCGCCCGGCGCGCATCGCCTGCGGACTTTTCTCGCGGCCTTCGAACGAGGCGGTCGAGCGGCTGTCGAGCAGGATCGCGGTCCCAGCCGCAACCGCTTGCTCGACGCCCGCGAGCTCGGCCCGATGGGAAGCATCGAGCGCGACCGGATAGTCG
This sequence comes from Xanthobacteraceae bacterium, assembly GCA_036270895.1. Classification (GTDB taxonomy): domain Bacteria; phylum Pseudomonadota; class Alphaproteobacteria; order Rhizobiales; family Xanthobacteraceae; genus JAVDCA01. Next base: position 4,574 of record DATBBS010000514.1, on the reverse strand, counting down.
GATGGCGGCGGAAGCGTCCCGGCGCCGGTCTCGGTCCGCCGCCCCTCCCGGCTCCAGGCCGCCATGCCGCCGTCGAGGATCGACACCGCCGTGTGGCCCGCGGTCTTAAGGGTCCAGTAGACGCGCGCGGCGGCGGAAAAATCGCCGACCGTCGTGCCGGCCGACACGATCACCACATGGTGCTCGGGCCGCACCCCAAGGTGCCCGATGAGACGTGCGAGCGAGTCCGCATCGGGGAGCAGTCCGGTCGCCATGCCGCGGGTCGCGCGCCAGCCGTCCTTGGCGTAATCCGTGTGGGTCGCGCCGGGCACATGCGCCTGCTCGTAAGCGGCGCGCGCGCCGCCGTCGACCACCGAGCGAATATCGACGATCCGCAGGCGCGGGTCGGGTAGCTGCGTCTCCAGCCATTGGGTCGAGACCAGCGGCGTCACCTCGGCCATGGAGTCACCTGTCGTGAGAGGGCGCAGCGCCCGAAGGGCGCCGAAGGGCGCCCCTATAGCATGCCACCGGCGGCCGTCCGAGCGGCCGAGGGCGCCTTCTGGGCCGCTGCGGCCAATCCGCGCCCGGGGGCGCATCCGTAAATACCTGATGGAACCCGTGACCCGGCTTGGCCGTTTAACGTCAGCCAACCAAAGGGGGCCGACATGCGCCTCGTCCTCATCGGTATCAGTGCGGCACTTGCGTTCACCACGATACCGACGGGCGCTGACGCGCGCCCACGGCTGCCCGGGATCCTGGGCGCCGTCGTCGGAACCGTGGGCGGCATCGTCGGCCTGCGCCACGCACGATCGCACCATCACGCCCGTTACGCGGCCACTGCCACACGACATGAACGCGCCCGGGCCAGAAATGCGGCCGTGGCGGCGGCCGCGGCCGGGGCCGCCGCCGGCGCCGCAGTGGCGCCCACGGAGGCTTCGCGCAATCCCGCCGCCGCCGGCCAGATCGCCGCGGCGGGCCCTTTATTCTGGCCGACCCTCTCCGATGATGTCTTCGCCTATGTGTTGTGGCCGTCGGGAAATGACCGGCTGTGGAGCTACGGCTACGCCGACATCGTCGATGGCGCGTTGCGGCCGGACCCGACTGCGCGGCGCCGCCCGCAGCCGGTCACGACCGCCAGTGCGACCGGCACCGGCGACGCCGCGCCGACCTGCGCCCACCCGCAAGGCACCCAGACCGCCGATGCGTTGAACGAGCGCATCGCGCAGACCGTCCAGCCGACCGACGCGCAGCGGCCCGCGCTCGACGAGCTTCGTGCCGCGACCCAGCGTGCGCTCACCTATATCGATGCCGCCTGCCCGGCGTCCGGCATGCCGACGCCGACCGCGCGGCTCGACTCGATGGAGGATCGCTTATGGGCGGCGCGCCAGGCCCTCATGGTGATCCGGGCGCCGCTCGACAAGCTCTACGGGTCGCTCGACGACGAGCAGAAAGCGCGGCTGAACGGGCCGGGATCGCAGCGCCTCGCCGCCTGCAGCCAGGCGGGCGCGGAGCCGACGGCCCTGCTCGAGCAGCGCATCCGGCCCAGGCCCGAGCAGCGCGCCGCCCTCGAGGCGGTGAAAATGACCTCGATGGGGCTCGCCAGGATGGTGGCCTCCTCCTGTCCGACGGAACGGCCGTTGACCCCGCTGGCGCGGCTCGATGCCGCCGACAAGCGTCTGAATACGCTGCTCTACGCCGTCGTCACGCTGCGGGCTCCGGTCGACGGCTTCTATGCGTCGCTCAGCGACGCACAGAAAACACGGCTGAGCGGGGTGAGCCGCTAGCCGGCGGCACGCCAAATGCCCGGCGCGGAGATTCCCGGCATGGATTTCCGGGACTTCGATTAATCACGTCGGTTAAGCACTTCCCGAAATCCTCCTATCACGCACAGGCTTAGGGGTAGCCGCAGCGGCGAGGCCGGGCCTACATTCCGGCCGCACCGCACCCGTACAAGGATTGCGTACCAGGGGGAGACCACAATGCGAAAGCTGGCGGGAATCATTCTGGCCCTCACGATCGCCGCACCGGTCGGCGCGCAAGCGCAAGGCGCCGCGCAGGCGATCTCGAATTATCGGCAGCAGCACGGGCTCGGGGCGGTCACGGCCGACTCGCGTCTGATGGCGCTGGCGGCCGAGCAGGCGCACGCGATGGCGCGGGCCGGCGTCCTCGATCACAGCGTCTCGCGGCCCTTCGCGTCGCGCATCGCGGGTTACGGGCCGGACGTGGCGGTCGAGAACATCGCGGCCGGAACCGGGAGCTTCGGCGCCACGCTGGAAGTGTGGAAGCATTCGCCCGGACACGATGCCAATCTGCGGCGCGCCGGCGTGACGCGCTTCGGCATCGCCTCGGCCCCGGCGCCGCAATCGCGCTACAAGGTGTTCTGGGCGCTCATCCTCGCCGGCTCGCAACCGCATGGCCGGCTGAAGGCCGGCGCGCCCGGCATGATGCCCGGCGCCGGACCGGTCAAGCGCGTCCGCATGCAACGCACCGAGAGTGACCCGGGTTTCAGCCGGCTGATATCGGGAAGGTAAGGCGAAGGCCGCGAGGTCGGGCTGGGTTGGGCCGGCTTGATCCGGGCAAATTCATCGCTATTTTTGTGGCTGCGTTAAGGACGCATCCGGTCCGCGGGAAGGGCTGTGCCCACCTGAATCTGCATTCAAATATCGATCACCCCCTTCTTTCTGCCTGATGTTGCGGACCCCAGGCGCGATGAAAGGAGGGTACTATGCCCAACATCAACGCGTCCTCTCTTCCCGGGAAGCCTGACCTCGATCAGGAGCGCAAGCGCGCGAAAGAGCTGCTGAAGGCGCTCCGCCGCCATGAGGGCGACGCGATCGCCCGTTTCCGTTCCCATCATCCTCGCTTCGCCGATTTGACGCCGGACGCGCTTCACGCCGCGGACGTGAAGCTGAACGACGCCCAGTGGGTCGTTGCGCGCGAGTACGGGTTTCCCAGTTGGCCGTTGCTGAAGGCTCACATCGAACAGGTCTCCGGACGAGCCGGGACGGCGCCGCACACCGTCTTGATGTTGAACGACGACGCCACACCCATGGAATTTGTCGTTCACCTGCTGCAGGTCGTGTTCCTGAAAACCGCGGAGGACGCGCGTCAGATCATGCTCGATACCCACAACCATGGGGTTGGGGTATGCGCGATCTATGACCGGCGCGATGACGCCGAAGCAAAGGTCGCTCAGGCCAGGGATCTGGCGCGTCAACATGGGCATCCTCTCGAATTGACCTACGCCTATGGGGATGCCGCCAAGAAGGCCAAGCCGACGCGCCCGTTGGAGAAAGACCTTGCGATGGCGAGAGCCAGGCTGGTCCGGTTCGACGAGACGGACATGCGCGTGGAATTGATCGACGGACGCACGCTGAGCGTACCCCTGGCGTGGTTCCCAAAACTGCTGAGCGCCGCTGAGGATCAGCGTCGGCAATACGAGGTCGGCGACGAGGGCCGCGTTCTGTCCTGGAACGATCTCGGCTTGCTCATTTCTGTGAGCGGCCTCCTGGTCGGGCCGGAGGGCCAGACCACTCTTGGGCCGGCGAGCAACCCGCCCGGCTCGTTCCTCCGGCTCGAGGAGGCTGTGGCGGCTTGTCGTGTGGCGCTCGAACGAGAAAGCCGCCTGCGCGCGCCGCTCGCATGGGCCCGGGCGCAACGCAATCTCGGCAACGCGCTGTTTGCGCTTGGTGCACGCGAGGCGGACATCGCGCGGCTCGAGGCGGCCGCCGCGGCCCATCGCGCGGCGCTCGAGGAATACAGCCGCGAGCAAACGCCGCTCGAATGGGCTACCACGCAGTTTGATCTCGGCAACGCTCTCTATTCGATCGACGGGTACGGGCGTGGCGCCGCCCGGCTCGAGGAAGCGGTGACTGCCTATCGCGCGGCGCTGATGGAAGGGCCCCGCGTGCCGCTGTCTCAATGGGCCAACACCCTGGACAATCTTGGCAACGCGCTGTTTACGCTCGGCACGCGCGAGGGCGGCACCGCTCGGTTCAAGGAGGCTATCGCGGCCTATGGGGAGATCCTCACGGACAAGATGCGCGAGCGCCTTCCGCTCCAATGGGCCGCCAGCGCAGCCAACCAGGGTGTCGCCTTCACGTTGCTTGCCGAGCGGCTCCGCGACCGGCGCGCGGCCGAGACCGCCGTGGCGCAGATCACGATGGCTCTCGAAATTATGCGCGACGGCAATCGTCAGCCTTTTACCGCTTATTACGACGAGCAACTGTCGAAGGCCCGCGCGCTTTCCGAGCGGCTGAGCGGGCGCTGACGTTTGTCGAGAGAGCCGCGCCGGATTGGCGCAGGAACGAAGCCGCTCGCGGGTTGCGGCGGGGGCTGGCGTAGAGTGGCGCGCTCGGAGAGATTCGAACTCCCGACCCTCAGATTCGAAGTCTGATGCTCTATCCAGCTGAGCTACGAGCGCCTACGGGCCGCCGTCGGGCGGTGAGTCCCGCGGCGGCGCCGGCCGGCGGCGAACATATCGCCCAAATCGCGCCCGCGCTACCCTTCGGGCGTTGCAGCATCCAATGCCACACGCCAGCCGGACCACCAGCCGCGGCGAAGCATTGCAGGGCTCCGGCGCCGTTCGTTGGGGT
>DATBBS010000513.1:0-6910 GCA_036270895.1 Xanthobacteraceae bacterium | reverse complement strand
GCGGCGGCGGCGGTCACGGCTTTTGCTCTCCGGCATGCCGCAAGTGGGACTCGTCGTCCAGCATGCCGCGGCTCGCCTCCTCGCGCAGGTCGCTCCAGATCTGCGCGACGTAGCGGCCGAAGGCTTCGCTCGACACGATCTCGGAGCTGCGCGGGCGCGGGAGCTTGATCTCGACCATGCGCTTGAGCTTGCCCGGCCGGTAGGTCATCACCAGGATGCGATCGGCGAGCTGCACCGCCTCGGTGATGTTGTGGGTGATGAGCAGCGTGGTCTGCTTGAGGTCCTGCTGGATCTGCAGCACCTTGTCGCCGAGCAGGAGCCGGGTCTGCTCGTCGAGGGCGGCGAAAGGCTCGTCCATCAGCATGATCTTCGGCACGGAGGCGAGCGTGCGCGCCATCGAGACGCGCTGGCGCATGCCGCCGGAGAGTTCGGCCGGATAGCGGTTCTCGAAGCCGTCGAGCCCGACCAGGTTGATGAAATGCCGCGCCTGCTCGCGACGTTGCGCCTTGGCGACGCCGGTGATCTCGAGCGGGAAGGCGACATTCTCGATGACGGTGCGCCACGGAAAGGTCGACTCCTCCTGGAACACCATGCCGATCGAGGCGTGAGGCCCGGCGACGCGCTGGCCCGCCACCGTGATGCGGCCGTCATAGCGGTCGATGAGGCCGCCGATCACGTTGAACAAGGTGGACTTGCCGCAACCCGAGGGGCCGATCACCGCCAGGAATTCCCCGGGAGCGACATCGAACGACACGTGGTCGACCGCCACCAGGATGCCGTCCGGCGTCTCGAACCGCTTGGAAACGTCGTCGACCACGAGAATCGGTTCCACCGGCCTGACGGCCGGCGCCTCTCCGGCGCGGGCGGTTGAGGTCGCTGCTGTCACCATGAACCATCCTTTGGCGGCATGCGCATGCTCTAGGCTTGGCGCGTCATCGCACGCGCCACATTGGGACCATAGCCCGGTTTGACCCGCACATCGACGACCGCGACGCCGCCGGCCTCGACCGCCGCGATTGCCTTGGCGAAGATCGCCGGCAGATCGTCGACCGCGGTGACCGGACCAAAACCCTGCGCGCCCTGCGCCCGCGCCATCTGGGCGAGGTCGATCTCGGGGTCGCCCATGCGCTGGCCGATCCACTTGTTCTCGACCGGCCGGTTGCGCATGACCGCGACGCGCTCCTGATGCACCTCGTCATTATAGAACGAGCGATTGTTGGCCACCACGATGAGCAAGGGAATGCGGTAGTGCACCGCAGTCCATAACGCGGTGCACCCCATCAGGAAGTCGCCGTCGCCGCAGACCCCGATGGGCAAGCGGCCGCTGCCCTTCAGCGCGAGCGCGGCGCCGACCGTGATGCCGGGACCGCCGCCGACCCCACCGCCGCCGTCCGAGCCGAGATAGTCGAGCGGGCCGCGGAAGTGCCACCACGCTCCGTGCCACGACAGCGACACATGGGTCAGCGCGACCTCGCGCTGGCCGACGGCGGCCAGCAGGTTGAGGGCGAGGTCCTCGACCGCGATTTCGGTATCGCCGGGTTTCTGTTTCTTGGCGGGCTCGACCACCGACAAGGCCGGCTTCTTGGGGCTGGGGCTCCCCTTGGGAAGGGCCTCGACCAGCGCCGCCACGGTCGTGTCCGGGTCGGCTGCGACGAACAGGTCGACCGGGGGGAGCGCCTGATGGTCCATGCTCCAGCCGTTATGGATGTTCTGGTCGAGCGAGATCTGGATGACCTTGGCGGTCGGCCAGGGCTGGGCCGTCGTGCCGGCCGACTTGAAGGTGCCGGCGAGATCGACCCAGTCGAGGCTCACGATGACGTCGGCCTGCTTGATGGCGGCGACCAGCTCGTCGTTGACGAAAGCGGCCGGCGGACTGACATGGAGCGGATGATCGGTCGGGAAGGCCGCACCCACCTTGAGATTGGTGCCGACCCTGGCGCCCACCGCCTCCGCCAGCGCGACGCGCGCCTTCCAGGCTTCCGGACTGCGCGAGACGCGGCCGGCAAGGATCAAGGGATGCTTTGCGGATGTCAGCATGTCGGCGGCCTTGCGCACCAGCTCGGGCGCGGGACCGGCGACGACCGGCGGAATGAAGCGATGGAGGTCGATCGGCGCGAGAGGCTCGGCGAGTTTCGCCTCTTGCATCTCGGCGTCGAGATTGATGTAGACCGGTCCCTGCGGCGCCGCATTGGCGAGCCACCAGCCGCGCAAAATCCCTTCGCGCGCGGCGCCCGGCGAGGCCGGCTGGTCGTCCCACTTCGTATAGTTTCGCACCAGCGCGCCCTGGTCGCGCGCGGTATGGATCCAGTCGATCCAGGGGCGGCGCTTGACGGCGTCGACCGGCCCGGTGGCGCCCAGGATGACGATCGGCATGCGGTCGCACCAGGCGTTGAAGATCGCCATGGTTCCGTGCATCAGCCCCACATTGGAGTGGACCGCGGCCGCCATCGCCCGGCCGGTGACCTTGGCATAGCCATGCGCGATCGCGATCGCCGCTTCCTCATGCAGGCAGAGCAGCATCTGGGGGGCGGCATTGCCGAGATAATTGACCAGGCTGTCGTGCAGCCCGCGATAGCTCGCGCCCGGGTTGAGGGCGATATAAGGAATGTCGAGGTCGCGCAGGGTTTCGGCCACCACGTCGCTGCCGAAGCCCGGCGCGTTGGAGCCGGCCTGGTTGGGCCGCTCGATCGCGGCGATTTCCGGATGGGCGGAATTGCCCGCGCCTGCAGCCGCATCACGCCTCGACTTCGCCATGGGTCATTACTCTCTTGCGGTGGGAAAATTGCGGGCCGATCCAACCCGATCACGGCGTCGGACGCAACCCTCGGAAGCCCGTGGAACCGGGACGCATGGCTTCAAGCCGCATCGGCACGCACGCGATCACGCGCCCTGGCGCAACCGCGCCAGCAGCTTGATGCCGGGATAGCCGTCGGCCGGCTCCATGCCGACCTTCTTCTGGAAGGCCCGCACCGCCCGCATGGTGTCGCGCCCGGCGCGCCCGTCGGTGCCGTCGGTATCGAAGCCCAGCGCGGTCAGGCGGCGCTGCACTTCCTGCAGCTCGGCGAGCGTCGGCAGGCGTTCGCCGCCGGGGAAAGGTTGAACGAAGGGGCCGGCGCCCGCGATGCGGTCGGCGAGATGCACGACCGCAAGGGCGTAGCTGAAGGCCGGATTGTAGGATTTGACCGCCGAAAAATTCTGGCCGATCAGAAAGGCCGGGCCGCCTGGCACCGGCACGGTCAGCCGCACTTTGTCGTCGGGACGCTCGAAGGCCTTGCCGTCGGCGCGCGCCAGTCCCAATTCGCGCCACTTCGCATAGCTTCGCGAAGCGGAGCCGGCGCGACCGGATTTGAATCCGGCCGGCAGCTTGACTTCGCACCCCCAGGTCTCGTGGCGGCGGTATTTTCCGCGCTCGACCAGGAAACGGGCCGTGCCGGCGAGCCCGTCGTCGGGGGCCCCGAAGGGCGAGGCGCGGCCGTCATGGTTGTAGTCGACGCCCATGTGGAGCCAGACCTCGGGCATCCACTGAGTGTGCCCCATGGCGCCCGCCCAGGATCCGATCATCTCCTTGGGGGTGCTCCAGCCGCGCTCGATGATGACCAGCGCGTTCAGCAGCTCCGCCTCCCAATATTTACGTCGCCGCGGCTCGCCCCAGGCGAGGGCGGCGAGCGCCGGCAGCACGGGGCGCATGTATTTCGGATTGTCGATCACGTCGCCGTAGCTCGACTCGATGCCCCACAGCGACAGCAGGATGTGCCGGTCGACGCCGTAATCGCGCTCGAGGCGATCGAGCAATCCGGCATATTCCTTGGCGCGTTGCTTGCCGGTGATGATGCGCCAGTCGGAGACGCGACGGTTGAGGTATTGCCAGAGCGCCTCGTTGAATTCGTCCTGGTTGCGGATCAGCGCATAGACGCCGGTGTCGGGCGTGATGGCGCCCATGACGCGCGTGTAGGTCGCATCCGACACGCCGCGCGCGGTGGCGCGCGGGCGAAACTGCGCGACCCATTGCTCGAACGACGCCGCGAAAGCGCGCCGCGCAAACACGGCCGGCGCCGCCAACGCGATGGCGGCGGCGAGCAATTGGCGACGACTCGGATGGCAAATCACCGGCATTTCCCCGCATGAAACAGGCGAACCGGGGGATTGGCAACCGCATTCCGGTCGCCGGCGGCTGCGGAACCCGCGCAACGGGCGGCGGCGCGCCGGATCTTGGCGCCTTGCCCGGGCGCTTGCGGGCGGTCGCTAATCATGCATGGGTCCGCGCGGGCGGCTGATCTGCGGCGCTCTGGCCGTGGAAACACTTGGAGGGTGATGCCACAATGGACGCTGACACCGGCAAAGGGATCGATCTCGGGCAGCGGGCGCCGCCGGTGCTCGACGAGGGCGGCACCGCCAAGGTGCATCTCACGCTGGCGATCGCCGACTACGACCACGTGCGCGACCTCGTGCATGGCATCGTGCGCCCCGACGGCATTGCGCTCACGCCGGTCGTCCTCGAGGTGGAGGAAATCTTCTACCGCCTGCTCAAGAATCTCGAATGGGACGTCTCGGAATGCTCGTTGGCCAAGTTCACCGCGCTCACCGCGCAGGGCATCGCGCCCTTCGTCGGCATCCCGGTATTTCCTTCGCGGGTGCTGCGCCATTCCGCTTTCTATGTGCGCCGTGACCGCAAGATCGCGGCGCCCAAGGACCTCGAGGGCAAGACCGTCGGCATTCCCGAATGGGCGCAGACCGCCGGGATCTTCGCCCGCGGCATGCTGGCGGAAACCTACGGGGTAGATCTTGCGAAGATCCGCTGGGTGCAGGCCGGAGTCGATCAGGCGGGGCGGGTCGAAAAGGTCGAGGTCACGCTGCCGAAGGGAATCCGATACGAGCAGCGGCCGGACGCCAGCCTGAGTTCCCTGCTCGCGAGCGGCGACATCGACGCGGCGATCTCGGCGCGCGTGCCGGGCGCCTTTGCGGCCGGCGGCGACCAGATCGCGCGGCTGTTTCCGAGCTACCAGGACGACGATCTGCGCTATTTCGAGCAGACGAAGATTTTTCCGATCATGCATGTGGTGGTGCTGCGCCGCGCCGCGCATGAGCGCTATCCCTGGCTCGCCAAGAATCTGTTCAAGGTTTTCGAGGCCGCCAAGCGGCGCAGCCTGGAGCGCGTGCGCGACCTCACCGCGTCGCGCATTCCGCTCCCGGGCGTCGCGGCGCTCGCCGAGACGCTGGCGAAGACTTTCGGCGAGGATCCGTTTCCCTACGGCATCGAGGACAACCGGCCGACGCTGGACGCGTTCTGCCGCTTCGCCCATGCGCAGGGGCTCACCGCGCACCTGCTCGCGCCGGACGACCTGTTTCCGCCGCAGGTGCGGGGGGCGGGGGTCAGAGTTTAGCTCGCCCGCGCTACTTGAGCAGACGATCGTCGACATATTTGGTCACGTCGCCCTGCGGCCTGGCGGGAAGCTCCTTGCCCTCGACCATGATCTCGACGACGGCGCGCAACGCATCGAGATCGACCTTGCCGTCGCGCGGATAGGCGTGGTCGCGCACGACGAGCTGATCGTAGGACTGCGTGGCGATTTGCGGGGTGATCTTCAGTTCCTCGGCCAGCAGCTTTTCCGCCTCGGCGCGATTGGCCGGGTCGTAAAGCCAGCCGACGCCCTGCAGCCATGCCCTCGCGAAGCGGTGCGCCACATCCGGCTTGGCCGTCAACCACGCGCTGTTGACCGCGAAGCAGACGAACATGAATTTCGGCGCGACCTCCTGGAAGCTTCCGAGCACCGGATATCCGGCCGCCGCGGCGGTAAAGGATTGCGGCGGCACCAGCCAGACGGCATCGAGGGCGCCGGCTTGCAGGCCCTGGAAGATCTGCGCGCTACCCTGGCCGGCCACCAGGTCGTAGTCGCCGTCGCCCAGGCCCTTCGCCTTCAACAGCCGCTTGAGCAGGATGGTCGAGCCGGAATTGATCGACGAGGTGCCGATCGCCTTGCCCTTCAGGTCGCGGGCGTTGGCGAGTCCCTTGCGGCCGATCAGCACCGCGGGATGACCGGCCATCGATACCATGGAGAGCTTGGCGCCGGTGCCGCCCTGCTCGATATAGGCCACGATGGCGTTGCACGCATTGTGCATGATATCAAGCGACCCGGACGCGACCGCCTGCTGACCGGGCGACACGCCGATCGAGACCACCTCCATCTCGACGCCGGCGGCGGCAAAGAAGCCCTTCTTGGACGCGATCACGCCGGGCCACAGGGTCGCGGTGGGCGACACCTGGCCGAAAGCCACGCGGTCGATGGCATCGGCCGGCGCCATGCCGGCGAGCGTCAGCGCGGCGAGCGCCGCGCATGCGGCGTGTATGGGGCGGCGTCGAAGCATCGCGTTCTGCCTCCGCGTGACATCAGTGTTCGGCCGACGGCCCAGTGTTTCACCCGCGTCCAGATCTGCGCTTGGCAAAACATCAGGAGGCATCCTTCCACCCGCAACGCGTCGGCGCTTTGCTGGCTGATCGAGCCCTCATAGGTGCTGCCGTCGTCCGCATTGTAGAACTGCCCGACATACTTGCCGGGATCCTGCGGCGAGGGACGGAAGTCGAGCGCAACCTGGATTCCGAGCAGCGGCCGCGAGCGCTTGGCCGGGTCGTGGTTGTGCTCGTCGGTCGGCATCTTGCCGGTTCGCGGATCCTTCGGCTCCTTGAGCCAGATGATGGTGCCGCACATGTGGGCGCCGCATTTCGCCATGCGGATTTGGGCGTCCGCCGTATTGGTCAGCCACACGCCGGAAATATCCGCCGCATGGGAAGGGCCCGCGATCGCGAGGCCGAGGAGAGTGAAAGCGACTGCAATCAACCGCGCCATGGTGGATTCCCGTGCCTGGAGCCTGGAGCGAAATAGATCCTGGATAAATCCATTTGCCGAAAGGAAGC
>DATBBS010000512.1:0-8846 GCA_036270895.1 Xanthobacteraceae bacterium | reverse complement strand
GCGACCATGAAGACCAGGATTTTTGCCCGCTTATCGATGCTTGGATTTCGAGATGTGGAGTGAATCGCGGTTGGCGGCTCGTAAAACGTTTCTCCGGCTTTCAGCGTGCGGCCAGGCTCGCCGTTGATCGCGAATTCGTATGTCCCCTCGATCACGTAGCCGAACGTGTGGTGGCCCGGGTGGCGATGCCGAGGGCTGCTCGCCCCCGGCTCCCGGTCCAGAAGGCTCATGCGCACTTCCCGCCCCGGGAGATCGGCGAGCGGTTGCGTGAGGAGCGGCCCCGTGGCTGGCGCGGCGGGCTGCGCCGCAGAGCTGGGGACGAATTGCGTGGCACCCCACGTCCCAACCGCCGACGCCAGGGCGGCAGCCACCGCAACCGCCGCGTAGGACGCAACTGATCCGCTTCTGCATGTGAACATTGATCGATCCTCCCGAGGTGGTGGGTGCGGCTATTGCAGACCTCGCCATGTCAATCGACCGAGATCCGCGTGGCCTCGATGATGCGCGCCCAGCGTTGTTGTTCCCCTGCCAGATAAGAAGCGAGCTCCTCCGGCGATGCCGGCCGCGCCTCGCCACCCATGCGCGACAGCGACTGTTCGACCTCCTCCGAGGCGAGCGCGCCCGCCACGGCTTCGCTCAGCCGCCGCCTGATGTCGATCGGCGTGCCAGGCGGGGCGACGATCGCCGTGATGGACGTCGTGACGAATTGATCGAACCCGCTCTCGGCCATGGTCGGAAGATCCGGCGCCAGCTTGCTGCGGGTCGCGCTGGTGACAGCCAATCCCCGCACGCGGCCGTCGCCGATATGCGGGAGCATCTGCGTCAGGGTGGAGAAGAGAACCTGGATCTGGCCGCCCAGCAAGCCCGTGAGGGCCTGACCGCCGCCGCGATAAGGAACGTGGTTCATCTCGATCCGGGCGCGCGCCTTCAGAAGCTCGCCTTCGAGATGGGGAAGCGTTCCGATCCCGGCCGAGCCGTAGTTCAGCGCATCCGGCCGGGACTTCGCCAGGCCGATCAATTCGGCGACGGATCCGGCGGAGACCGAGGGATGCGTGGCGAGGACTTCGGTGCTGTCCGCCACACGGGCGACCGGCGCGAATGTTGCCGCATCGTAACCGGCGTTCCTGTAGATCGCGGGCGCGATGAGGAGCGTGCTCGTGCTTCCCATCAGCAACGTGTAGCCGTCGGGCTCCGCGGCGGCGACCGATCTGGCGCCGATCGTGCCGCCCGCTCCGCCCCGGTTGTCCACGATCACGGGCTGTCCGAGAATAGCCGCCATCCGGTCCGACAGGAGCCGCGCCATGACGTCGGGCGGCCCGCCGGCGGGCGACGCGACGACCAGCTTGATCGGCCGGTCCGGGAAGGCTTGGGCGCCTTGCATCGCCGGCAGATGCGCCGCGAGCACGACCAGAACGGCGACCATGCGCTGCTTCATCGGTATCTCCGGCAACTCGCCAAGCATACGTATGCGGGAGCGAGCGGCGTGGCAGCCGTCGAGACGAAACGGGAATCGCGTCATTCGATGCGGACGCGACAAACAGGGCTCTGATATGCTCGGATTCGTCCGAGGAAATGCTGACGGAGAAAATAATCGCCCATGCGTCGCGCAATAACAAGGCTTGCGATCTGCGTCGCGGTCGTTGCCGGCGGCGCCCGGCTTGCGGCGGCCCAAGGGATCGACCCGGATGCGGAGCGCAAGGCGGACCTCGTCACGGCCTACAAGATCCTGGTCAACGAGAACATTCTCGACAGCTTCGGGCACGTCTCGGTGCGCTCGGCACGCGATCCGAATATTTTCTTGATGCCACGCGCTATGCCGCCATCCCTGGTGGCGCCGGACGACATCCTCGAGCTGCGCGTGGCCGACAGCCAGCCGATCGACCCGAAGGGACGCCGCGTCAACGGCGAACGCTACATCCACGGGGAGATCTACAAGGCGCGCCCGGACGTCATGTCGGTCATCCATTCACATTCGCAGTCGGTCATCCCGCTCAGCCTGACCTCGATCAGGCTGCGGCCCGTGGTGGCGCAGGCGGGCTTCCTGCCGCCCGAAACCCCGACCTTCGAGATCCGCGATGCCCGCCCGCAAGGGGAACGCGGCATGCAGGTGACCGACAGCGCGCGGGGCGCGGCGCTGGCCCGCACCTTGGCGTCATACCCGGCGGCGCTGATGCGCGGCCACGGAGACGTCGTTGTGGGATCGTCGATCAAGCAGGCGGTTGTCTATGCGGCCTATGTGGATATCAATGCCCGGATGCAGATGCAGGCGCTGCTGTTGTCCCGCGACATCGTCACGATGAACGAGCCCGAGCTGTTCAGGCCCGAGGAACTCGACATCAACCGGCCGTGGGAGCACCTGAAACAGAAGACGCTGGACGATGCCGCCAGGGCCAAGGTCGATCGTGCGCAGTTCGGACTCGACGAGACGCAGACGAGGCGATAGCGGGGATCCGCCCGGGCTAAAGCGGAAACACAGCGTCATGCCCGGCACCCGGGTCCGGCCTTCGGCCGGCCCGAGTGTAAACTCTTGGGCCGGGCACCACGTCTTCGCCGCGAGCGAGGAAAAAGACGTGGATGGCCGGGACAAGCCCGGCCATGACGAGAAACAAATGGAGGGGTGGATGTCCTCAAGCTGCGGGATAGCGATCGTCGGCGGCGGGCTCGCCGGGCTCGCGGCCGCGAACGCGCTGAGGACCTTCGGCATGAAGCCGGAGGTCTTCGAGGCCGCCGCAGCTTTGGGCGAGATCGGCGCCGCGGTCAACGCCAGCCCGCAAGCCGTCAAGGCGCTGCGCGCGATCGGCGTCGGCGACAAGGTCGCGGCTGTCGCCTATGCGTCGCCCGGCATCTACACGCGCAACATGCAGACCGGCGAATTCCTCGAATTCAACGACCGGCACAAGGCTGCGGCGCGCTACGGCGCGCCCTATTACAGCTTTCATCGCGCCGACCTGCTCGACGCGCTCGCCGGCGGGCTCGATCACAGCGCCGTCCATCTGGGACACCGCCTGACAGGACTGGAGGAGCGAAGCGACCGCATCGTGCTCGCTTTCGCCAATGGGGCGAAGGTCGAGGCCGAGACCGTAATCGGCGCCGATGGGGTGCGCTCGGTCATCCGCCAGGCGCTCTATGGGGACGACAATCCGAGCTATACCGGCCAGATGGTCTGGCGCGCGCTCCTCGATGGCAGCGACGTGCCGGAGGAGGTGCTCGCGCCGACGGGCCATATCCAGTGGGTCGGGCCGGGACGCCATCTCCTCGCCTATTACATCCGCGCCAAGAAGCTCGTGAACATCGTCGCCCAGCAGGACACCGACAAATGGGTCGAGGAAGGCTGGTCGACCCGCGGCGATCCCGACGAGATGCGCGCGAGCTTCCCCGACCCCGAGCCGCACCTCGCGAAGCTCTTGAGCCTGGTGACGGAGTGCTCGAAATGGGGCCTGTTCACGCGGCCGCTGACGCAGAATTGGGGCCGCGGCCGCATCCAGCTCATCGGCGACGCCGCGCATGCCATGCTGCCCAATGCCGGGCAAGGCGCCTGCCAGGCTTTCGAGGACGCCTACATCCTGGCGCGCTGGCTCGAGGCCTGCCGCGATCCGGTTGAGGCCTTCGGCAATTTCCGCCGCATCCGCATCCCGCGCGTGCACGGGGTGCAGCGGCTGTCCCTCTCCAACGCCCGCTTCAAGCACATGCGCGACAGCGCGGCGCAAAAGGAGGCGATCAGCGCCCGCAAGGGCAGCGTCCACGGCAGCTCCGAGTGGGTCTGGGGCTACGATCCCGTCGCCGAATGGGACAAGGAGCCGTCCGTTCCCACCGCCTATGCGGCGTGAGGCCGGGGATCGCGGCCCCCATTTCAAACATCTCGCCAACAGGCACGCGCTACATATCGCGGCCCGCCAGTTGCAACGCTCCGTTTGCAAACGCCCTGGCGTAACGGGCCAGCAACCCCAGGTCCACCGCATCGGGCCAGCGGTCAGCCGCATGGTGGAAGACCTCGGTCCCACAGACCAAGGCGACATAGCGTGCGCCGCCGCGATGCAGCGCGCCCGCCTCGCCACGGGGGACCGACCCGCGCTCTGCCGTGGCGTTCACCGTCAATCCCTCTTTCGCCAGGACGGCAACGGCCCAGCGTTCGACCGCGTCGTCGGATGCATGGATAAGATTGGCTTGGCGTGGTGAGCCGATGTTGGCTCCAAAATGAATCCAGTGGGATGCGCGCTTGATGAGATCGGGACGCCCGTGAAGGTACGCGTCGATTCCGAGAAAACCGAGCTCATGGCCGCTGCAGGCGACGAAAAAACAGTCGCGTGCCGGCTTCGCCCTCGCCAGGACCCGCATTGCTTCCAGCCAACAGGCGAGACCGCCACCGCGCTCGCTTGCACAGTGCCACCAGCCGCTGCGCGGGGTCATGACCACCAATGGGGGCAACTCCGGATCGCTGCCGGCAATCCTCGCGGTGACGTTGAAGGCTTGCACCGCGCGCTGCCCGACGCTGGCGACGACCTTGGCTTCTGCGCTCGCCGCCGTCTGTGCGTTCAGCCACTGTGTTTCGACGCTCGACACCTGCAGCATGGGTGGACCGACCGGCTTCCCAAACGACAACGCATTGAGCAGGAAGAGTCCCGGCGTGCTTCCGCGGGTGAGCAGAACGACCGCCTTGTGGCGGCTCTGTCGTGCGGCCGCGACGGCGTCGCTCTGCTCGCACTGGGGCCTCGTGAGGGTGAACGGCGCCGTTTCTGCCACCGCAATCTCGGCGTCGCTGCCGAGAGCACCGAGACGTCCATGTACGCCGTGGGGGCCGGTAAACGCGGCATCGAACAGCGGCACACCGCCGATGCATCGGTCCGCCACGCGCAGATAGCACGATTGGGGGTCGACGCGATCAATGGCGAACGGCTCCAGGGCCGCTTCGATCCCCAATCGCCGCGCCTGACCGGCCAACCACTCGCCCGACCTGTGATCGACGTCGGTCCCGGAGCGGTGGCTTCCCTGGCTGTCGTAGGCCTCAACCACCTGAGCGAGACGTTGCTCCAGTGCGTCAGGCGAGGCGCGTGATCGTTCGTGCCGCAACGAAGGATCGGTTCGAGCTGCGTCAGCTTTCATCGCGAGTCCCAAATCCACCGGCTACTGTTGTTCTCGGGCGTGCGCGCCAAACCCGTTCAATCGGCGCTCACCCCGGCCGTCTTGATTGCCGCCGCCCATCTGTCGATCTCGCTGACGACGAATTTGGCGAGATACTCCGGCGACCTGCGTTCGGGGGCCACGAGGTCGGTGCCGATCTCCTTCAATCGCTCCTGTACGGCCGGCGTGTTCATTGTCGCCATCACGGCGCCATGCAGCTTCCGGACGATCGACGCGGGCGTGCTCCTGGGCAAGAAAATCGCATACCAGGTCGAGGCATGAAAATCGGGCAGGCCCTGTTCGTGCGCGGATGAGAGCGAGGGAAAACTCGGCGAGCGGTCCTTCGTCAGGATCGCGAGCGCTTTCACGGTTTGACTCTCGATTTGCGGAATCGCGGCCGTACCGGACAGACACGCATAGTCGATCCGACCGGCGATCAAATCCTGGATCGCCGGCGGGGCTCCACGGTAGGGAACATGAGTGATATTGATGCCGAGGGCCGCATTGAGCAGAGCACAGGCGAGATGAGGCGCGGAGCCCGTGCCGGGCGAGCCATACTGCATCTTATCCTGGTTGGCTTTTGCGTAGGCCGCGAATTCCTTGAGATTGTCGACTTGCAGATTTTTGCGCGAGACCAACACGATTTTTTGCTCGACGACCAAAGCGACCGGGGCAAAGTCCGTCGCGGCGTTATAGAGGGGCTTCTTATAAAGCGTCTGGTTCGTGGCGTGAGTACCGCCGGTGCCGAGCACGAACTGATAGCCGTCGGGCTCCGCTTTGGCCACGCGATTGGCGCCGGTCATGCCGCCAGCGCCGCCGATGTTCTCGATGATGACCTGCTGTCCCAGGACCTCGGAGAGACGCGACGCAACGACACGTCCCACGATATCGCTCGAACTGCCGGCGGCGAATGGGACGACCATGGTCATCGGCCTTGTGGGCCAGTTTTGCGCAAACGCGGAGCTTGCCGACCCAAGCATCAAAGCGAGACCGATTTTGGCACGTCTGAGACTGTGACTTCGGACCGGCCGGCTCGCCATCTTCGCCTCCTGTGACCAGGCGGACTAAACCGAATCGAATGACCCTTTGCGCTTCCACATTCCAGAGATCCCTAGCCGGCCTTATCATAAACGGATAATAGTAATATCGCATGGGAGCATAAATATTATTGATGGCCAATTCAATGGAATGGAACGAGCGGCGGCTCAGCCGTCACCTCAATCTCCGGGATCTGAATGTCCTGCTGACCGTCGCCCGCTGCGGGAGCATGGGAAAGGCCGCCGCAGAGCTCTCGGTGTCCCAGCCCGCAATATCGAAGGCCATCGCCGACATCGAATATGCGCTTGGCGTGCGTCTTCTTGACCGCAGTCAACGAGGCGTCGCGCCCACCGTTTACGGCAGCGCCCTCCTTGCAGGCGGTCTCAACGCATTCGATGAGCTGAAGCAGGCCATCAAACGCATCGAATTCCTGGCCGACCCGGCGGCGGGCGAAATACGGATCGGGGCTTCGGTCGTCATTGGCGCCAGCCTCGTCGCGGAAGTGGTCGACCGACTTTCGCGAAAATATCCGCGTATCAAGGTTCATTTGCTGGCCGGCGAGGCGGCCATGATCTATCGCGCGCTGGAAGAGCGCGAAGTCGAAGTCGTGATCGCCGGCATCTTCGGGCCGGTGGCCGAGGATCACATGATTGCAGAACTTCTCTATGACGACGCCTTCGTGATCGCCGCCGGTGCAGAAAATTCATGGTGTCGGCGGCGCCGGATACGGCTTAGCGACTTGATGAACGAGCCCTGGACGCTGCCACCACCGGATAGTCTGACAGGAGCCATCGTGGTCGAAATATTTCGCACCCATGGGCTCGAGCTCCCCCGCGCGACGCTCGTCACCTCGTCCATACCAGCCCGCTGTGCGCTGCTGGCGAGTGGACGCTTCCTCACGATGGTTCCCATCTCGGTCTTGCGCCTTGGCGGCCGGAAACAACAGATCAAAGCTCTGCCCGTCGACATTCCGACGGTGGGCAGGCCGATCGGCATCGTTACCTTGAAGAACCGCACACTCAGCCCCGTTGCCCAGCTCTTCATCGCAGCCGCGCGCGAGTTCAGAGACCCGATCCTCGGCCGGGCACCCGGCCACAAAGCAGAAGCAAGGGCGTAGGATGCGGTGACTACGTTGCGCCGGCAATACCCGGGAGCGCCCATGTGCGGCGCTCGAATGCCGTTACCCGACGCATCAGTGCGGTCCAATTATGAATGCGGAGCGGTTTTCCATGTCTGATCCTGCAGCTCGCCCCGGCCGCATCGCCGTCCTGTGGCGGGGCGATGAAGCGGCGCGCCGCAGCGCCGCGCCAAAAGCCGGCCGACTCAAGGCCGTCTTCGCGGCACTCGCCGATATCGGCGTCGATGCGGAGCCCGTAATCTATGAGGACGATGTCGTCGACGCCGTGAGGGAACAACTCCCCACGTTCGATGGCGTGCTCGTCTGGGTCAACCCGATTCACGAGGGGCGCAACCGCGCCAATCTCGACGCGCTGCTGCGCGAGGTCGCGGCGCGCGGCACATGGGTGAGCGCTCATCCCGATGTGATCCTCAAAATGGGCACCAAGGAGGTGCTTTATCGTAGCCGCATGATGAGCTGGGGCTGCGACACGGCGCTCTATCGAACCGCGGAGGCGATGCGCGCCGAATTGCCGGCGCGGCTGGCCGGTGGCCCGCGCGTGATCAAGCGCAACCGCGGCAATGGCGGCCAGGGCGTCTGGAAGGTCGAGAGGCTGGCAAGCCCATCCAACCCCACAATGGTCCGCGTCCTCGACGCGACCAAGGACGCGTCGGAGACGTTGGGGCTGGACGCGTTTCTCGCGCGGTGCGCCGCGTATTTCGATGACGGCTGCGTGATCGATCAGCCGTTCCAGGCGCGCCTCGGCGAAGGTGTGACGCGCTGCTATATGGCGGGCGATCGCTGCGCGGGCTTCGGCCATCAGAAGGTCAAGGCCCTGGTCGATGCGCCGGCCGCGCGCGCGCAAGCTGGCCCGCGACTCTACACCTCCAATGCCGACCTGCGCTTTCAGCGCCTGCGCCGGCTGATCGAAGACGAGTGGACGCCGCAGCTGACCTCCTTGCTGGACATCCCGCGGCGCGACCTGCCGATGATCTGGGACGCGGACTTCATGCTCGGCCCGCCGGGCCTCGATGGGGCCGACCGTTACGTGCTGGGCGAGATCAACGTCAGCTCGGTTTTCCCGATCCCGGACGAGGCGCCGGCGGAAATCGCCCGCCGCGTGGCGGATCGGCTGCGATCAAAGCTCTGAATGGTGCGGCGGGAAAGCCCGCGAGGGCCGGCGGCGCAAGTAGAAACGCGGATGCGCGGCATTTTTCGTCATGCCCGCGCTTGTCGCGGGCATCCACGTCTTAAGGCCTTAGCCGCGAGAAAGTCGTGGATAGCCGGGACATAGGCGAGCGAAGCGACGCCGTTCTTCGAACGGCTATGCCCGGCCATGACGGAAGCAATAATTCTCTAGCGGTTCGCACCCTGAATTGCCTCGATGAGCGCCGCCGTGACGTCCGCCGTGCGGGCGTTGCCGCCGAGATCGGGCGTGTGGAAGCGCTTGTCGGCGGTCACCCGCTCGATCGCAGTCATCAGGCGGCCGGCCGCGTCCGTCTCGCCCAGGTGCTCGAGCATCATGACGGCGGACCAGAAGGTGCCGATGGGGTTGGCCACGCCCTTGCCCATG
>DATBBS010000511.1:0-9830 GCA_036270895.1 Xanthobacteraceae bacterium | reverse complement strand
CGAGCGCAAGTCGCTGGTGATGACGGAGCAGGAGAAGGCCCTCACCGCCTATCACGAAGGCGGCCATGCCCTCGTCGCCCTCAACGTGAAGGCGACCGATCCCGTCCACAAGGCGACGATCATCCCGCGCGGACGCGCGCTCGGCATGGTCATGCAGCTGCCCGAGCGGGACAAGCTCTCGATGAGTCTCGAGCAGATGACGTCGCGGCTCGCCATCATGATGGGCGGACGGGTCGCCGAGGAGCTGGTGTTCGGGCGCGAGAAGGTCACCTCGGGCGCGGCTTCCGACATCGAGCAGGCGACCAAGCTCGCCCGCATGATGGTTACGCGCTGGGGCCTGTCCGATGAGCTCGGCACGGTCGCCTATGGCGAGAACCAGGAAGAGGTCTTCCTCGGCTATTCGGTGTCCCGCCAGCAGAACATCTCCGAATCGACCGCGCAGAAGATCGACGCCGAGATCAAGCGCCTGGTCGCGGCCGGCTATACCGAGGCGGAGCAGATCCTGACGGAAAAGCGCGCCGAGCTCGAGCTGCTGGCCAAAGGCCTGCTGGAGTTCGAGACGCTGTCCGGCGACGAGATCAAGGACCTGCTCAACGGCAAGCGGCCAAATCGCGAGTCGGTGATCGAGCCGACCACGCCGCGCGGCTCGGCGGTGCCGACCTCCGGCAAGCCGCGTCCGCGGCCCGGTGGCGCCGGCGGCATGGAGCCTCAACCGCAGGCGTGAGGTAAATTCAAACCCCGACGAGTCGAGCGCCCGCCCCCGAGGCGGGCGCTTTGTTGTTGTGGCGGCTGGATGGCCTTGTTAGTGCTCCGGGCTCCTCCTTGCCTGCTCTGCGAATGATCCCACACAAACCCGCCGCCACCCCTTCCTGGTCGCTCGCCGGTCTTCGCCTCGGCGCCTTGCTGGCGCTGCCGGTGCTGCCCGGAATGATCGCGTTTGGCATCGCGGTGGGCGCGACTGCGGCGCGCAAGGGCTTCAGCCTCGCCGATTCCGTTCTGATGAACGGGCTGGTCTATGGCGGCGCCTCGCAGATGGTCGCCATGGAGGTCTGGCCGGAGCGCATCACGTTCGCGAGCCTGGCGGCGCTTGCGCTTGTCACCGCGACCGTGAATGCCCGCATGCTGCTGATCGGAGCATCGCTGCGGCCCTGGCTCGGTCCGTTGCCGTCCTGGCAGGCCTATCCGATGCTTCACCTGAGCACCGATCCGGGCTGGCTGATCGCGATGCGCTATCGCGCCGAGGGCGGCAACGACGCGGCGGTCTTTCTGGGCGCCGGGCTGCTGGTCTGGGCCGTGTGGATGGCCGCGACGACGGCCGGATATCTGATGGGCGCTCTCGTCTCCGATCCGCGTCGGATCGGGCTCGACCTGGTGATGCCGATCTTCTTCGCCGCCATGCTGGTCCCGTTGTGGCGGGGCGGGCGCCGTGCCGTCGCCTGGGGGGTGGCGGGCGCGGTGGCGCTCCTCACCGAGCATCTCGTGTCGGGGTGGTGGTTCGTCGTCACCGGCGCGGTGGCCGGCAGCCTGGCCGAGGGTATTCCCGATGAATGATCTCGGCGGAGCGGGGACGCTCGCTGCCATTCTGGCGATGGCGGCGGTCACCTATCCGATGCGCGCCGGAGGATTCTGGCTGATGGCGCATGTGCCGCTCACGGCGCGCCTGCGCCGGGTCCTGGAGGCGCTGCCCGGCGCGGTGGTGGTCGCGACCGTATTGCCGATCCTGGTGCGCGAAGGGCTGCCCGCGGTGCTCGCGATCGCAGCGGCCGGCGTCGCCATGATGATCCGGCGCAACGATTTTCTCGCCGTGATCGCCGGGATGACGGTCGCCGCGGTGGCGCGCGCCTGGCTCTCCTGAGAGGCGCTTTATCCGCGCAGCGCCGCCTTGATGGTCGCGGCGGTGGCACCGGGGGCGCGCGCGGCCTCGATGATGCGCGCCTCCTGTTTGGTGATCTTGTCGAGCGCCGGCACCATGGCGGCGATCGTATTGACCGGCACCACCACGGCGCCGTGCCGGTCCGCGTGGACGAGGTCGTGGCTGGTCACCGCCATGCCGTGCACATTGACCGGGACGGCGAAATCGACGACGTGCACATAGGCATGCGACGGCGCGACCGACCCGGCCAGCATCTGGAAACCCGGCGGGATCATCGGGATGTCGCGGATCGAGCCGTTGGTGATGGTGCCGAGGCAACCGAGCGCCTTGTGCAGGTTCGATTGCACCTCGCCCCAGAACGCCCCATAGCCGACATGCTCGCCGTCGAGGTCCTCGATGACCACGACGCTCGGCGCCGGCTGCGCCGCCACGTAGTCGAGATAGTCCAGGCGCTTGTCCATGTAGGAAGCCTGTCCGAGCGGAACCGCGTCCTTGGTCTTGATCGTCACCGTCTTGGCGAAGCCGACCATCGGCGGCAGCTCGGGGAACGGACAGTGGAGGTGCTTGACGGTGTAGCCGAACCCCCGCCGTTCCGGGGCCACCATCTCGAGCAGGTTGCACACCGTCGGGGTATCGATCGATCGCAGGAAATCGAATTGCTCTTTGGTCACCGTGGTTGTCATCGGAAAGCCCCTCCCGGGCGGCTGCGCGCCGCGACCTATAGCAGATCGCCGGCATTCGCGAATCGATTTCGGTTCAGAAGCGGGCCGGCCCGCGCGACCAGGCAAATCCGACGATGCAGGCCATGATGGCCTGCATGAGGATGAGCATCGCGACGGCTCCGGGCCAGCCGGCGGTCGCCCAGGTCAGGCCCGGCAGGAATGCGCCCACGCTGCCGCCCACATAGAAGCACGTCACGTAGAGACCGACCGCCGAGGAACGTCCGTCCTTGGCAATCATGGTGATGTAGCCGGTCGACACCGTCTGGCACAGCATGCCGCAGGTTGCGCAAACGAACAGGCCGGCGACGATGATCGCGACCTGCGGGGCCAGCAGAAGCAACGCGCCGCCGATCCACACCGCGATTACGCCAAGAACGAAATTGCGCCGGCCGAATCGCGCGATCAGCCGCCCGGTCCAGGGCGCCACCACGGTGCCGCCCAGATAGGTGACGAACAGCGCGCCGAGCAGCGTGCTGGAGAAATTGTAGGGCGGCGCCGCCAGATGGAAGCTCACATAGGTGAAGGTGGCGATGAAGTTGAACAGCGTGCCGAAGCCGACCGCATAGGTCGCGATCAGCTGCGGACTGCGCAGGTGGCGCAGCATCTGGACGCCCGAGGCGGCAAAGCCCTCCGAGCGCACGAATTTGGTCTCGCGCGGCAGCATGAACAGGATCGCGACGGCGGCGAGCAGCGTTATGGCGGCGAGGATCAGAAAGGCGTAGCGCCAGCCCATCAGGTCGGCGAGCGCGCCCGGCACCATGCGGCCGGCAAATCCGCCGATGCTCGATCCGGTGACGTAGATTCCGGTTACCCCGGCGACCGCCGAGGGCGGCCATTCGTCGCCGATATACGCGATGGTGACCGCGAAGATCGGCGGCAGGAACAGGCCCTGGATGAAGCGCCAGAGCGCGATGCTTTGAACATCCGACGCGAAGACCAGCATTACGGTCGGGATCGATACCGCGAACAAGGCGGCCGTGATGAGCCGTTTGCGTCCGAACACGTCGGCGACGGCGCCCGTCACCGGCGCCGTCAGGGCGACCGCCAGGGTGCTTGCGGTCATGATCGTGCTGATCTGAGCGGCCGTTGCGCCAAACTCACGCGAGAGCTCGGGCAGCAGCGCTTGCGGCGAATACAAATTGAGGAACGTGCAGAATCCGTTGATCGCGATGGCGAGACGGCGCAGGTCGAAGGTCATCCGGTTGAACGCGCTCGGGTGTGGAGACGCATTATGCGCGAGGGGTCGGGCGAAAGCATCACGCTGATTCATCTCAGGGTGGGCGAGCCGGACGCATGGCTCGCGATCACGTCCTGCGCCGCCCTCAACGTTTGATCGAGATCGCCGGAGGCGTCGATCTCGGTCCATGCCATCGCGCCGAGCGCGTAACTTTCCTGCTGCCGCGCGACGGTCGCATTGGCGTCGGATGCGTCGTGCACGCGCGCCGCCACCCGCGCGATCCGGATTTCGAGATCGGCCGTGAGAAAAAGGCCGCGAAAAGGCACGTTGCTCGCGTCCGCCACGGCCGCGATCTGGGCGCGCTCGTCGGCGCGTGCGAATACGGCATCGACGATCGCCGTATGACCGGCGCCGACCACCCGGCGCGCCTTGTCGGCGAGGGCCGCGTAGACACGCTGCGCCGCGTCTTCCGAATAGGCAGCCGCCGGCAGCCGTTCGGTCTCGGCGACGCCGAACATGGCCTTGCGCTCGACGTCGGAGCGCAGCACGACGGCGCCCGGCGGAGGCGGCAAGGCAGGTGCGAGCGCGCGGGCGAGCGCCGATTTGCCCGTCCCCGAAAGCCCGCCGACTGCGACCAGAACGGGCGGAGGCGGGGTGATCAGACGCGCCGCGAGGCGAAAATAGTCCTGGGCAGCCTGTGTGGCGGCACCACGATCGGCGCCGTCGACGTCGCGCTTCGCCGCCGTCACCTTGGCACGGATCGCCGCGCGCAGCGACAAGAACAGCGGCAGCGCCGCGAGCCCGTCGAGATCCTCGATCCGCTGCGTCTCGGCCAGATAGCGGTTGAGCACCACATTGGCGGCACCGTCGAGTCCGCGATCGATCAGATCCATCAGCAGGAACGCGAGGTCGTAGAGCAAGTCGCCGGTCGCCATCAGCGGATCGAACTCGATCGCGTCGAAGGCCAGCGGTTTGCCGCCGATCAGCACGATATTGCCGAGGTGGAGATCGCCATGGCCGCGCCGGACCAAACCCGCCCGGCCGCGCCGGCGCAGCAGGCTATCGTGTTGCCGCAAGGCCGTATGGCTGGCCTGCGACAAGCCTTCCACCTCCCGCGGCCCGAACAACTCGGGATGCGCTCCCAGCTCCTCGCGGTTCTGCTCGACATAATCGGCAAGCCTTTTGGTCCAGGATTCCGCGTCGGCAAGGGACGCCTTGGCGTGGAGCGCGGCGATCACCCGAGCGAGCTCGTCGGCGATCGCGAGATCGAGCGCGTGGCGTGCCGCCAAGCGATCGAGCGTCGCGGTCTCGTCGAAACGCTGCATTTCGAGCGCCCACTCGATGGGCTCGCCCGCGCCGTCGAGCGCGAGCCGGCCATCCGATGCACGCGTGATCGGCACGACGCGGCGATAGATCTGGGGCGCGAAGGCCTGGTTGACCGCGAGCTCGGCCTCGCACGCGGCCTTGCGTTTCTCGGATGTCGAATAATCCAGGAACGGGAAGCGGACCGCGCGCTTGATTTTGTAGGCGCGCGTTTCGGTCAGGAATACGGCCGCCGCGTGCGTGTCGATACGTTTCACCTCGCCGCCGCCATAAGTGTCCGGGTCGCCCAGCAAGGCAAAAACATCGGACTGCGCGTCATGGGGCGTCATGGCGGCGGACATGCTCCAAGATTGCGACCGTGCCGATCTTGAATTGCGGGCTCGCCATGCATCGATTGTAGGGGCCTTTCCCTTGACCCGGCCGCCGGCGTTTTTGAAAGATGTCCGCCTCAAGCGCGCCGCGCGGCGGCGCCGACGACAGGAGGAACGCGTGCTGGTCGATCACCGCTATTATCACATCAAGCCGGGCATGGTCGGGGCCCATCTCGATCTCTATGAGAAGAACGGCTTCGCCGCGCAGACGCGGCATCTCGGCCAGCC
The DNA here is from genome assembly GCA_036270895.1 of Xanthobacteraceae bacterium. Taxonomy (GTDB): domain Bacteria; phylum Pseudomonadota; class Alphaproteobacteria; order Rhizobiales; family Xanthobacteraceae; genus JAVDCA01. Next base: position 4,136 of record DATBBS010000511.1, on the reverse strand, counting down.
GCTCGCCTACATGTATACCGAATCCGGCGAGGTCAACACGCTGGTTCATGTCTGGTGCTACGAGGATGCCGCCGACCGCGCGAAGAAACGTGCCGACATGTGGAAGGATCCGGAATGGCAGGGCTATGCCAAGCAGATGGCCGACTCCGGTTATCTGGTGGCGCAGCGCAACAATCTGATGATCCCGGCCAAGTTCGCGCCGATCAAGCGATAAGGTCAGGCATGCGGGGTCGCGCGCACCAGCGCGCGGCCTCGAATTCGCGGCGTCGCGCCTCTCGATAAAGTCGCGGACAAGCGCTATGGATGCCGGCGCGCGAGCCCTGCGCTCGGCCGAGAATTCGTGGAGAAAGCCTGCCATGCGCGCCAAGGACAATATGCGGACCGCAGCCGAGGTTCTGGTCGACCAGCTGATCGTCAACGGCGTCCGTCATGTGTTCTGCGTTCCGGGCGAGAGCTATTTGGCGGTACTCGACGCGTTCCATGACCGCGACATCGAGGTGACGGTCTGCCGGCACGAAGCCGGCGCCGCCTTCATGGCGGAAGCCGTCGGCAAGGCGACCGGAAGGCCGGGCATCTGCTTCGTCACGCGCGGGCCGGGCTCGACCAATGCGGCGCATGGCATTCACATCGCGCACCAGGATTCGACGCCGATGATCATGTTCGTCGGGCAGGTGGCGCGCGACATGAAGGAGCGCGACGCCTTCCAGGAGCTCGATTATCGCGCCGCCTTCGGCGGAATTGCGAAATGGGCGACCGAGATCGACGACCCGGCGCGTGTGCCGGAGATCGTCTCGCGCGCCTTCTACACCGCGACCGGCGGACGGCCCGGCCCGGTCGTGATCGCGCTGCCCGAGGACATGCTGACCGAACGGATCTCGGTGGCGAACACGCCCGCCTTCGAACCGGTCGAGACCTGGCCGGGCGCAACCGACATGATGAAACTGCAGAAGATGCTGTGGGGCGCGGAGCGTCCTGTCATGCTGCTCGGTGGCAGCCGCTGGTCGGTCGCCGCTCACGCGGCGATTGCGCGCTTCGCCGAGCGTTTCGCGCTGCCGGTGGCGACCACTTTCCGACGCGGCGCGCTGTTCGATGCGTTGCATCCCTGCTACGCGGGCGACCTGGGCATCGGGCCGAACCCCAAGCTGATCGAACGCATCAAGGCGGCCGATCTCATCCTGCTGGTCGGCGGCAGGCTCGGCGAGATGCCCTCGCAGAGCTACACGCTGTTCGACATTCCGGGCCCGCAGACGACCTTGGTGCACGTGCATCCGGGCGCCGAGGAACTGGGCCGGGTCTACAAGCCGCATCTCGCGATCCATGCCGCGCCGACCGCCTTTGCGGCCGCCGCCGAAGGCCTGCAGCCGCCCAACGAGATCGCATGGGAAGCCGGGACGAAAATCGCGCATGCCGACTATCTCACATGGACCGAGCAGCCGACCGAGCAGCCGGGCAGCGTCAATCTCGGCGCCGTGATGGTGTGGCTGCGCGACAACCTGCCGGCCGACGCAGTCCTGTGCAATGGCGCCGGCAATTTTGCCTCCTGGGTTCACCGTTTCTTCCGGTTCCGCCAATTCGCCCAGCACATTGCTCCGACGTCGGGCTCGATGGGCTATGGCGTGCCGGCGGCGATCGGAATCAAGCGGCTCTATCCCGAGCGAACCGTGGTCTGCATCGCGGGCGATGGCGACTTCCTGATGAATTCACAGGAATACGCGACCGCCGCGCAATACGACCTGCCGATCATCACGGTGATCGCCGACAACGGCCTCTACGGCACCATCCGCATGCATCAGGAGCGGGAATATCCCGGCCGCGTCTCGGCCACCGTTCTCAAGAACCCCGATTTCGTCGCCTATGCACGCGCCTTCGGTGGCTTCGGGGCGGTGGTGGAGAAGACAGCGGATTTTCCCAAGGCGTTCCAGGCTGCGCAGAAATCGGGCAAGCCCGCCGTCATCCAGCTCAAGATCGACCCCGAGGCCATCACCCCGGCGATGACGCTCGCGAAGATCGGCGCGGCGGCGCGGGCGCGGCAGAAGGCGTGAGGGCGGGGCGCCGTTCGGCATCGGCATTGCGGTCGAACGCACCCCCGGCGGCAACGGGTTGCCAATCAGCGTGAATCTTGATTCATTACTTTTCCGCCGCGATCCGATTCGCCCATGGCCTACCGCCGCACCGACCGCGTCCTGCAGCACCTCGCCGCCCGCCACGACGGCATCGTCGCGGCCGCACGGGCGATCGCGGCCGAATCGGGCCTCGGCGCCGTCCAGATCGCGCCGGTGGCGGCACGCGCCGGCATCGCGGCCGGGACGGTTTATCGCTATTTTCCGGCCAAGACCGACCTCGTGGGGGCGCTGATCGAAGCCGTGTCGGCGCGCGACATCGCCGCCTTTCGCCGAGCCGCCGATGCCGCGCCCGGGCCGCTCTCGGCGCTCGCGGCGGGGCTCATCACCCTTGCGGCGCAGGCGCTGCGCCATCGCCGGCTCGCCTGGGCGGTGAGCGGAGAACCAGTCGACGCCGCGGTCGACGGGTTGCGCCTCGCCGGGCGCAGGGCGCTTGCGACCGAGATCGAGCTGCGCATCCGCGCGGCGATTGCGGGCGGTCACTTGCCCGACCAGAACGCGGCGGTCGCTGCGGCTGCGCTCGTCGGGATGCTGCTCGAAGGCTTGATCGGTCCGCTCGCGCCGCCCCCCGATGCCGGCAAGGCGCGTGAGAATGTGCAGATGATCACGCTGCTGGCGCTGCGGGCGCTCGGCGTGGTCGACGCGCGCGCCCGCGGCCTGGTGGTGCAAAGCGCGCTGCCGGCCGAGGATGCGGCCTGAGGGGGCATTTGCGGCCGGCCACCGCTTGATCGGGGAGACCGGTCCGCCTCCGACATGCGACCAAATCTCAATCCTATTTCACTGCAAGGTCGCGGCGGCGAGCCAATCATTCACCGCATTGAGCGCGCGTTCGCGCCCCCCGGTTTTCTCGTGGGCCTCGAAGACCGCGATCTGTGCGTCGGCGGAAGTCCCCGTGCCGACGATGGCTCGGCAGCGTTCCACATTCTTGGCGCAATCGAGCGCTTGGGCGTCGGGCATGACGTCCTGCAACACCTGTTCCAGGCACTCTTCTACCGTCACGGCTCCGCTGCCGTCCTCGCATACGAAGGTTCCGTCGATGCCGTAGCGTTGTGCCCGCCATTTGTTCTCGACCACGATCGCGCGCGTCACCGCCGTCATGTCGCCGTTGAGCCAGGGGTTGCGGCATAGCCGTCGCGCCAGCGCACGGTAGAGCGCCGCGATCGCAACCGAGTCATCGACGAAGGTACAGCAGTCGGGTGCGCGCAACTCGAGGGTGGGATGTTGCAGCGACGGTCGCAACGCCCACCATACGTAACTCGAATCCTCGATCACGCCGGCGCGCGTGAGCGCCGCGATATAGGCGTCGAAATCCTCACTTCGGCGAAACAATTCCGGGACGCCCGTGCGGGGCAGCTCGTCATACGCGGCCAGCCGGTAGCCCTTGAGCCCGGTCGGGCGCGACCGCCAGAACGGCGACGAGGTGGCGAGCGCGACGAACAGCGGCAGATAGGGCAGCATCCGCGTCATCACGTCGACTCGGTCCTCGCCGTCCGGCAACTCGACATGCACATGGAGCCCGCACAGCATGTTGCGCTGGCCGATCATCTGCAGATCATGCATCACCGTGTCGTAGCGGTCGGCGGGTGACTGGAGCGCCGTCTCCCATGCTGCGGTCGGGTGCGTGCCGGCCGCGAGAATCGCGAGCCCATGCTGGGCCGCGATCGCGGCGATTGTCGCCCGCAGATGCCGCAGCTCCGCATGCGCGGCCGTCATGTCGTGATGGGGCACGGTCGCCACTTCGATTTGCGACTGTAGCATCTCGCCCATGAGCTGCGGGCCGAGCGCCGCTTTGGCGGCGGCGAAAAACGCCTCCGGGCGCTGCTCGGCGACCATTTTGGTCTCGGCATCGACCAGGAAATATTCCTCCTCGATTCCGATCGTATAGGCATCGGTCATGGTCGACTTCCCCTGACGTGAAAGCGGGATTTCGATTTATGCGCGCGCTTTAAAAATTCGACGGGTAATTCGAGGAATGGAATTGGTGAACGCTCTACGCTGACATTGTGATTTGTCCAT
>DATBBS010000510.1:0-8872 GCA_036270895.1 Xanthobacteraceae bacterium | reverse complement strand
CAAGGACGGCTCGGTGATCGGCACCATGTCGCGCAGCCTGCCGGTCGAGCCGCTGCTCGGCGACCTGCAGCTCGACGCGCGCAAATTCACCTGGCTCGGCAGCATCGCCAGCACGACGAGCCTGTGCGCCACCTGGCACACGACGGCGATCAGGAACTGGGCGGACGTGATCTCCAAGCCCTTCACGCTCGCGGGCGAAGGGACCGGTGCCGACCTCGATAATTTCGCGGTGATCCTGCGCACCATGTTCGGCGCCAAGGTCAAGCTGGTGACCGGCTATCCGGGCGGCTCGGAGGTCAACCTCGCGATCGAGCGCGGCGAGGTCGACGGCCGTTGCGGCTGGTCCTGGGACAGCATCAAGAGCACGCGCCCGGACTGGCTGCGGGACCACAAGATCAATCTGCTGGTGGTGTTCTCGCTGCAAAAGGCCACCGACGTGCCTCCCGAGGTGCCGCTCATCCTCGATCTGGCGACGAGCGACGAGCAGCGCACGATCCTGCGCCTGCATCTTGCCGGGCAGTTTTTCGGCCGCCCGTTCTTCGCGCCGCCCGGCATTCCGGAGGACCGCAGGGCCGCGCTGCGCGCCGCCTTCGACGCCACGATGAAAGACCCGGATTTCATTGCCGAGGCGCAGGCGTCGCGTCTCGAGGTGATCCCGGCGAGCGGGGCGGAGATCGACCAGCTGCTCGCCGAGGTCTATGCGACGCCCCGGGACGTGGTCGAGAAGGCGCGCGCGGCGATCAAGAATTGAGCGGGTGTATCCTGGGGGAGGGCAGCTCGAACGGTGCGGCGTCATGCGCAGCCGAAAGTCGCGCAGAACGGTTCTTTCAGCCTCGTTTTTGATCCATTATGATACCTGGATCATCGGCCGTGCCCGGCCAAAGTATTCGTGGGGAGATCTCGAACATGAAGAAAGTCCTGCTCGCCGGATGTGCGGCGCTTGCGCTCACGACCGTTCCGGCCGCGGCCCAGCAGAAGACCGTCAGGATCGGCTTCATCAGCACGTTCAGCGGGCCGGTCGCCGCGATCGGCAACGACATGCGGAATTCCTTCGAGCTGGGTCTCGATCATCTCGGCCGCGAGCTTGGCGGCCTGCCGGTCGAGGTCATCTACGAGGACGACCAGATCAAGCCGGACGTCGGTGTGCAGAAGACCCTGAAGCTGATCGAATCCGATCAGGTGGATTTCGTTGTCGGCTATATCTGGTCGAACGTGCTGCTGGCGTCGCTCAAGCCCCTCGTCGACTCAAAGACCGTGACGGTCGTCACCAACGCCGGAGCCTCGCAGCTCGCCGGCGAGCTGTGCTCGCCCTATGTGTTCTCGACCTCGTGGCAGAACGACCAGACCCCGCAGGCGGTCGGCCTCTACATGAACCAGAAGGGCGTGAAGACCGCCTTCCTGATCGGCCCGAATTACGCCGCCGGCAAGGATATGCTGGCCGGCGTCGCGGCGACCTTCAAGGGCCAGGTCATCGGGCAGGAGCTCACCCGCTGGCCCGACCAGCTCGACTTCTCCGCCGAGCTCTCCAAGGCGCGCGCGGCCAAGCCCGACGCGATTTTCGCCTTCTATCCCGGCGGCGCCGGCGTCCAGTTCGTCACCCAATACGCGCAATCCGGGCTCAAGGGCCAGATCCCGCTCTACACCGCCTTCACCATCGACGAGCTCTCGCTGCCGCGCCTGAAGGATCTCGCCATCGGGATCCCGGGCGCGCAGGAATGGGTGAACGACCTGCCGAACGCGGCCAACAAGAAATTCGTCGCCGACTACAAGACCAAGTACAAGTCGTCGCCGTCCTTCTACGGCGCGCAGACCTATGACGCGGTCGCGCTGCTCGACAGCGCCGTCAAGGCGGTCAAGGGCGACCTCAGCAAGAAAGACGACATGCGCAAGGAGATGGAGAAGGCCAATTTCAAATCCGTGCGCGGCAACTTCAAGTTCGGCAACAACCACATCCCGATCCAGAACTTCTATCTGCAGGACGCCGTGAAGCAGGGCGACGACTATGTGCTCAAGACGGTCGCCACGATCGTCGAGAACGACCAGGACCGGTTCCACGACAAGTGCCCGATGAAGTAAGGAGGGCGCGGCGGCCGCGCTCCCTCTCCCCGCTCTTGCGGGGAGAGATGAAGAGCATACCCCCTGAGGACGAATGCTTTACTTTATCGAGCAATGCCTCAACGGCGTGCAGCTCGGCATGCTGCTGTTCCTGCTGGCGGCCGGGCTGACGCTGATTTTCGGCATCATGGACCTGGTCAATCTGGCGCACGGCTCGCTCTATATGCTGGGCGCCTATTTCGCCGCCACCTTCGCGGCCGTCACCGGCAGCTTCATCGTCGGCGCGCTGCTCGCCCTCCTCGCCACCCTGGTGGTCGGCATGGCGGTGGAGGTGATCGTCATCCGGCGGCTCTATGGCCGCGACCACCTCGACCATGTGCTCGGCACCTTCGGGCTGCTCCTGTTCTTCAACGAGTTGGTGCGGCTGATCTGGGGACCGGCCGGCATGACCTTGCCGCTGCCGAGCGAGATGCTGACCGCCGTGCAGGTGCTGCCGGGCATCTATTATCCGGCCTACCGCATCGTCATCATCGCGATGACCCTGGTGGTGGCGCTGCTGCTCTATATCCTGGTGATGCGCACCCGCATCGGCATGCTGATCCGCGCCGGCGCCTCCAACCGCGAGATGGTGAGCGCGCTCGGGGTCAACATCAAGCTGCTCTACACCCTGGTGTTCGGGCTGGGCGCCGCGCTCGCGGGCTTCGCCGGGTTGATGCAGGCGCCGATCCTCACCGTGCAGATCGGCATGGGCGAGAATATTTTGATCCTGGCTTTCGTCGTCATCATCATCGGCGGCATCGGCTCGATCCGCGGCGCCTTCGTGGCGTCGGTATTCGTCGGGCTGGTCGACACCATCGGGCGCGCGTTCCTGCCCGACCTGCTGCGGCTGTTCCTGAGCACCAACGCCGCCTCGACGCTCGGGCCCTCGCTGTCGTCGATGATGATCTACATGCTGATGGCGGCAGTCCTGGTCTTCCGGCCGGAAGGTCTTTTTCCGGCGTCGGGCCGATGAGTGCGTGGTTCACGCCGCGCAACGCGGTCGCGGCCGTTGTGCTGGCGCTGATCGCCCTGCTGCCGGTCTATTGCGCGCTGACCGGCAATTATTTCCTGATGTCGCTGTTCACCCGCATCCTCATTCTGGCGATGGCGGCGGTCAGCCTCAACCTGATCATGGGCTACGGCGGCATGGTGAGCTTCGGACACGCTGCCTATCTGGGGATCGGCGGCTACGTGGTCGGCATCCTCGCCAAGGAAGGCGTCGGCTCCGGCCTCATCCAGTGGCCGCTCGCGCTGGCGGCGTCCGCCCTCTTTGCGCTCGGGATCGGGGCGCTCAGCCTGCGCACCCGCGGGGTCTATTTCCTCATGATCACGCTCGCCTTCACGCAGATGATCTATTACGTCGCGATCGGCCTCGACCGCTATGGCGGCGACGACGGCCTGACGATCTACCGGCGCAGCAGCTTCGGCGATACGATCGATCTCTCCAACCGGATGCAATTCTACTATCTGTGTCTCGGGCTGCTGCTGGCCGTCGTCTATCTGGTTTGGCGCATCGTCAACTCGCGCTTCGGCATGGTGATTCAGGGCGCGCGCTCGAACGACCGGCGCATGCGCGCGATCGGATTTCCGACCTTCCGCTACCGACTCGTCTGCTTCGTGATCTCGGGCGCGATCTGCGGGCTTGCCGGCGTTCTGCTCGCCAATCACACCGCCTTCATCAGCCCTGCCATCATGCATTGGACGCGCTCGGGCGACCTCATCGTCATGGCGGTGCTGGGCGGGATGGGCTCGGTGATTGGGCCGGCGATCGGCGCGGTCGCGTTCCTGGTGCTGGAGGAGGAGCTTTCCCGCCTCACCGAATACTGGCCGATCATCCTCGGCCCGATGATCCTGCTGGTCGTGTTGTATGCGCGCGGCGGGATCGACGGTTTTCTCGCGGGGCTTCGCCGTGGCTGAGCCGCTCCTTCGGGTCGAGGGCCTGACCAAGCGTTTCGGCGGGGTGATCGCATCCGACGACATTATGCTTGAGGTCGCGCCCGGCGAGCTGCACGCCATCATCGGCCCGAATGGCGCGGGAAAAAGCACGCTGATCGGGCAGCTCGGCGGCGAGCTTGCGCCCGACGCCGGGCGCATCTGGTTCGACGGGCAGGACATCACGGCGCTGCCCACCCATGCCCGCAGCGCGCTCGGTCTCGCGCGCTCGTTCCAGATCACCTCGCTGTTTCCCGATTTCACCGCGCTCGACAACGTGGCCTTGGCGGTGCAGGCGCATGCCGGCCACTCGTTCCGCTTCTGGCACGATGCGCGGCGCGATCCCGAGCTGCGCACGCCGGCGCGCGCGGCGCTCGCCCGCGTGGGTCTGGCGGCGCGCGCCGATACGCTGGTCTCGCGGCTGAGCCACGGCGAGCATCGCCAGCTCGAGCTCGCGATGGCGCTCGCCACCGGACCGCGCCTGCTGCTGCTGGACGAGCCGATGGCGGGCCTGGGTCCGGAAGAATCTGCGCGCGCCGTCACGATGCTGCGCGAGCTCAAGCAGGGCCTGACCATCCTGCTGATCGAGCATGACATGGACGCGGTGTTCGCGCTCGCCGACCGCATCTCGGTGCTGGTCTACGGCCGCATCATCGCGTCGGGCGCGCCGGAAGCGATCCGCGCCAATCGGGAAGTCCGCACCGCCTATCTCGGCGAGGGGGCGACCGATGGCCGATAACCTGCTCGAGGTCGCCGGGATCGAGACCTGCTACGGCCAGAGCCAGGTCCTGTTCGGCCTCTCGCTCGTCATCGCTCGCGGCGAGATGGTGACCCTGATGGGCCGCAACGGCATGGGCAAGACGACCACCGTGCGCTCCATCATGGGGCTGACGCCGGCCCGCGCCGGCGCGATCCGTTTCGGCGGTGACGAGATCCGCCTGCTGCCGGCCTACCGCATCGCGCAACGCGGCCTCGGCCTGGTGCCCGAGGGACGGCAGATCTTCCCCAACCTGACGACGCGCGAGAACCTGGTGGCGACCGCCGCCAACCGCGGGCAAGCTGCCGAGCCCTGGACGCTCGACAAGGTGTGCGATCTTTTTCCGCGGCTTTCCGAGGGCCTCGACCGCATGGGCAGCCAGCTCTCGGGCGGCGAGCAGCAGATGCTCGCCATCGGCCGCGCCCTGATGACCAATCCGCGACTGCTGATTCTCGACGAGGCGACCGAAGGGATGGCGCCGCTGATCCGCGACGAGATTTGGCGTTGCCTGTCGCGGCTCAAGCGCGACGGGCTGTCGATCCTGGTGATCGACAAGAACGTCGCGGCGCTGACCAGCATCGCCGATCGCCATTATCTGATCGAGCGCGGCCGCGTGGTGTGGAGCGGATCGTCCGCCGAGCTCGCGGCGGCGCCGGACGTGCAGCACCGATATCTGGGGATTTGAAGCCAAGTGCTCGGCGCCCGCGCTCCCTCCCCCGCCTGCGGGGGAGGGCGGGGAGGGGGCGCCGCTTGCGCCTGCGCGTATGGCTTCCCCCTCTCTGTCTCTCCCCCGCGAGCGGGGGAGAGGACGCAAGCGCCGAAGCGCTGTCGCTGGCTGCCGCCCTACGTCTCGATCCTCACATATTCGAAATCGCCCGGCTTGTTGTCGATGCCGACCTTCGGCGGCGCGATCCAGCCGGCGAATTTTCCCGGCTCGGTCACCGGCTCCATCAGCGAGCCGATGAAATCGCCGTCGTCGGGCGAGGGGAGCCACTCGCGGCGGCGCTTCTCCCAGGTGGCGTCGTCGATCAATTCGCCGGACGGGCTCGCCCGCACGTCCTTGAACTCGCCGATCTGGCGATGGAAGGCGACATGCGGCAACGCGACGGTGAAATCGATCCCGGCCGTGGAAATGATCTTGTTCCAGCGCAAGAGCCCCTTGGCGCAGTCGTTGGTGTAGTCGTCGCGCAGCCGCATGTTGAGCGCGGTCAGCGCGGGCTCGTCGACCCGCCTGATGACGCCGTCCACCAGCTTGAGCACCGGATAGGTCGACTGTGCCAGGCGGTGATCGTCCTCGATCTTGGTCTCCTGGAAGCGGCCCTTGACGCCGGCGTTGAACGCATTGGCGGCATTGGTCGAGACTTCCGAGCCGAACAGGTCGAGCGAGAGCGAGTAGTGCAGGTTGAGCTTCCGCTGGATCGTCGGCAGATCGATGACGCCGAGCGCCCGGATGCGGTCGCGGTCGTTAGGGTCGGCGATACCGGCCTGCTTCATCGCCTCGCAGGTGCGCAGGATGATGCGGCCGACGCCGGTCTCGCCCACGAACATGTGGTGCGCTTCCTCGGTCAGCATGAAGCGGCAGGTGCGCGAGAGCGGATCGAAGCCCGACTGCGCGAGGCTGTGCAGCTGCATCTTGCCGTCGCGATCGGTGAAATAGGTGAACATGAAGAAGGACAGCCAGTCCGGCGTCGCCTCGTTGAAGGCGCCGAGCATGCGCGGCGCGTCGGCGCTGCCTGAGCGCCGGCGCAGCAACTCCTCCGCCTCCTCGCGCCCGTCGCGGCCGAAATACTTGTGCAGCAGATAGACCATCGCCCAGAGGTGCCGGCCTTCCTCGACATTGACCTGGAAGAGGTTGCGCATGTCATAGAGCGATGGCGCGGTCTTGCCGAGATGACGCTGCTGCTCGACCGAGGCGGGCTCGGTGTCGCCCTGGATCACCACCAGCCGGCGCAGCATCGCGCGGTGCTCGCCCGGCACCTCCTGCCAGGCCGGCTCGCCAACATGCTGGCCGAACGGCACCTTGCGGTCGGGCTCGGGCGGCGCCAGCAGGATGCCCCAGCGGTAGTCGGGCATGCGCACGTAATCGAACTTCGCCCAGCCGCGCGGATCGACCGAATAGGCGGTGCGCAGATAGACCAGCGACTCCTGGAAGCCGTTAGGCCCCATGTCGTTCCACCAGTCGAGATAGCCCGGATGCCAGCCCTCGAGGGCGCGGAGCACGCGGCGGTCGTCGGTGAGATTCACGTTGTTGGGAATCTTCTCCGAGTAGTCGACATTCATGATGTCCATGGCGTGCTCCTGTTCCCGCTGTCATTGCGAGCGACGCGAAGCAATCTCGGCCGTGCCGCATGAGATTGCTTCGGCGTGCTGCGCACGCCTCGCAATGACGAAAGTCATACCCACTTCGTGTCGAACACCGGTTTCTGACCGGTGCCGTAGCGGCGCAGCGCGCCCTCGTCGCCGACCGCGTTGGGCCGCTGGAAGATCCAGTTCTGCCAGGCTGTGAGGCGGGCGAAGATTTTCGATTCCATGGTCTCGGGTCCGCCGAAGCGCAGGTTGGCTTCCAGGCCGGTGAGGGCGTCGGCCGAGAAGCTCGCGCGCTCCTCCAGGAAGATGCGGATCTCGTCCTCCCAGTCGATGTCGTCGGGCGCGAAGGTGACGAGGCCGAGGTCTTGCGCCGCTTCCGCGTCGAGCGGCCGTCCGATCGCCGCGTAGGCTGCATCGAGCGGGGGCTCGCGGCCGAGGAAGCGGCTGGTCAGGCGCGTGATGCCGTTCGCCATGGGATAGGCGTCGAAATTTGCCTCCGTGAGCGCGACTGTGGCCGGTGGCCGGTTGTCGCCGTCGCGTTGTCCCACCAGCATGTAGGAGCGGTCGGCGGCGAGCACCAGTTCGGCGAGCGTGCCGGCAAAGCACGAACCGGGCTCGATGAGCGCCACGAGTGTGCGCGACGTGAGGTCGATGCGCTTGAGCACGCGCTTCCATTTGAGGCTGATCTCGCGCGCCAGCCAGTGCTCGCGGTTGAGCTCGAGGAAGCGGTCAAAGGCCAGCACCGCCGCGCCGTCGCCTTCCGACTTGAATATGAGCGCCGCAAGGTCGAATTCGTTCAGACGGATATCGAGAATCGCGTCGTCGAGCTCGCGCGCGAGCGCGAGCGGCCAGAAGGCGGCGCCTTGCGCCGTCATCTCGGCCACCGTCGCGGGCGGCGGCGCGGCAGGTCCGCGCAGCGTCAGGGTCGCGCGGCGTTCGCCGCGCTCGAACGCGACCGACAGATACTTGTAGTCGCGGCTGTCGGGCGCGATGCGGCGTTCGAGCGGCGTGAGCGCGACGCCGGCTTCGCCGAGCGGCCGGTGCGATTTCGCCGCCAGCGCATGCGCCCGTTCGGCGACCGCGGCGTCGAGCTTGCTGTTCGGCACCACCTCGTCGACCAGCCGCCACTCGACCGCACGCTTGCCTTTCACGCCTTCCTCGGTGGTGCAGAAGACGTCGGCATGGTCGCGACGCACCAGGCGCTTATCGATGATGCGCGTGAGGCCGCCGGTGCCCGGCAGCACGGCCAGCAATGGCACTTCGGGCAGCGCCACCGTGGCGGACCCGTCGTCCACCAGGATGATGTGGTCGGCCGCGAGCGCGAGCTCGTAGCCGCCACCCGCCGCCGTGCCGGTGATCACGCAAAGGGTGCGCTGGCCGGAATTCGCGCTGGCGTCCTCGATGGCGTTGCGGGTCTCGTTGGTGAATTTGCAGAAATTGACCTTGTGGGCATGGCTCGCGCCCGCCAGCATGCGGATATTGGCGCCGGCGCAAAAGACCCGCGGCTTGCCCGAGCGCAGCACCACGGTGCGCACCTCGGGGTGCTCGAAGCGCAGCCGCTCAAAGACATCCGCGAGCTCGATATCGACGCCGAGGTCGTAGGAATTGAGCTTGAGCTCGTAGCCTTCGAACAACCCGCCTTTCTCGTCGACATCCATGGTCAGGGTCGCGAACGCGCCGTCGAAGGACAATTTCCAATGGCGATAGCGTGCCGGATCGGTGGCGAAATCGATCCGTCCGCCGCCATTCGCGAGCTTCTGTTCCTCAGACGCCATGCGCTTC
>DATBBS010000509.1:0-3789 GCA_036270895.1 Xanthobacteraceae bacterium | reverse complement strand
GCCGCCGGCACCGTGCCGGCCACCCGGGTCTTCGTCATGGGGGTGGGCGTCGCCGGCCTGCAGGCGATCGCGACCGCGCGCCGGATGGGCGCCGTCGTCACCGCGACCGACGTGCGGCCCGCCACCAAGGAGCAGGTGGAAAGCCTGGGCGCGAAATTCGTCGCGGTCGAGGACGAGGAGTTCAAGCAGGCCGAGACCGCCGGCGGCTACGCCAAGGAAATGTCCAAGGACTATCAGGCCAAGCAGGCCGCGCTGGTGGCCGAGCACATCAAGAAGCAGGACATCGTGATCACCACCGCGCTCATTCCGGGGCGGCCGGCCCCGAAGCTGATCTCCGCCGACATGGTGCGCTCGATGCGGACGGGCTCGATCATCGTCGACCTCGCGGTCGAGCGCGGCGGCAATGTCGAGGGCGCGCAGCCCGGCAAGGTGGCCGAGGTCGACGGAGTGAAGATCATCGGCCATCTGAACGTGGCGGGGCGAATCGCGGCCTCCGCGTCGAGCCTCTATGCCCGCAATCTCTACTCGTTCCTCGAGATCCTGATCGACAAGAAGACCAAGGCGGTCGCCGTCAACTGGGACGACGAGATCGTGAAGGCGACCGCGCTCACCCGCGACGGCGCCGTCATCCATCCGAATTTCAAGCCCAAAAGCGCGGCCTGAGGGAGAGCGACATGGACCATCTCGCGACGACGGTCGACCCGTTCGTGTTCCGCTTCTCCATCTTCGTGCTTGCCGTATTCGTCGGCTATTACGTGGTCTGGGCGGTGACGCCGGCCCTGCACACCCCGCTGATGTCGGTCACCAATGCGATCTCCTCGGTGATCGTGGTCGGCGCGCTGCTTGCGGTCGGCGTGCCGCTGGCGGCCGACGATTCGGGTCCGATCTGGGCGCGCGCGCTGGGCTTTGTCGCCCTGGTGCTCGCCTCGGTCAATATTTTCGGCGGCTTCCTCGTCACCCAGCGCATGCTCGCCATGTACCAGAAAAAGAAGAAGTGAGGAGCGCCCGATGAACGCCAATCTGGCTGGGTTCCTCTATCTGGTCGCCGGGGTCCTGTTCATCCTGGCGCTGCGCGGCCTGTCGAGCCCGGAATCGAGTCGTCGCGGCAACCTGTTCGGCATGATCGGCATGGTGATCGCGATCGTGACCACGCTGGCGGAGCATCCGCCGGCCGGCATCGGCGGTGTCGCGCTCGTGGTGGCGGGCCTCGGCATCGGCGGCGGCATCGGCGCCGTGACGGCGCGGCGGGTGCATATGACGGCCATGCCGGAGCTGGTCGCCGCGTTCCATTCGCTGGTCGGCCTGGCGGCCGTGCTGGTGGCGGCCGCCGCGCTCTACGCCCCGGCTGCCTTCGGCATCGGCACCAAGGGCGCGATCCACGGCGCGAGCCTGGTGGAAATGTCGCTCGGCGTCGCCATCGGGGCCATCACCTTCACGGGCTCGATCATCGCCTTCCTGAAACTGTCGGGCCGCATGAGCGGCGCGCCCATCATGCTGCCGGCCCGCCACGTCATCAATATCGCGCTGGCGCTCGCGCTGATCTTCTTCATCTACGGTTTCGTCGTATCGGCCAGCCATGTCGACTTCTGGATCATCACGCTGCTGTCCTTCGCGCTCGGCGTGCTGATCATCGTTCCGATCGGCGGCGCCGACATGCCGGTCGTGATCTCGATGCTCAATTCCTATTCGGGCTGGGCGGCGGCGGGCATCGGCTTCACGCTCGGCAATTCGGCGCTGATCATCACCGGCGCGCTGGTCGGCTCCTCGGGCGCGATCCTGTCCTACATCATGTGCAAAGGCATGAACCGCAACTTCTTCGCGGTGATCCTCGGCGGCTTCGGCGGCGAGGTGGCGGGGCCGGCGGCCGGCAAGGAGGCGCGGCCGGTGAAGCAGGGCTCGGCCGAGGATGCGGCATTCATGCTGAAGAATTCCAGCAAGGTGATCATCGTGCCGGGCTACGGCATGGCGGTGGCGCAGGCCCAGCATGCGTTGCGCGAGATGGCCGACAAGCTCAAGGCCGAGGGCGTGGAAGTCAAATACGCGATCCATCCGGTCGCGGGCCGCATGCCGGGTCACATGAACGTGCTGCTGGCGGAAGCCAATGTGCCCTATGACGAGGTGTTCGAGCTCGAGGACATCAACTCCGAATTCGCGCAGGCCGACGTCGCCTTCGTGATCGGCGCCAACGACGTGACCAATCCGGCCGCGAAGGAGGACCCGACCTCGCCGATCTTCGGCATGCCGGTGCTCGAGGTGTGGAAGGCCGGCACCGTGATGTTCTCCAAGCGCTCGCTGTCGTCCGGCTATGCGGGCATCGACAACACGCTGTTCTACCGCGACAACACCATGATGCTGTTCGGCGACGCCAAGAAGATGACCGAAGAGATCGTCAAGTCGCTGTAAGGCGCCTGGGCTGTCGGTCCGCGGGGTCGCGAAACGGAAACGCGGACAGGTGTGACCTGCCCGCGCGATGTCTGAAAAGATTACCTGAGATTTCGGATGCCGCCCGGCCCGGGCCGGCAGCCGGAAGGATCAGCGCGCCCCGCGGCCGCCAAAGCCCCCGCCGCCGCCGAAACCATTGCCGTTGCCGCCATTGCCGAATCCGCCGCCGCGGCCACCGGCTCCGCCACGGCCACCGCCGGGACCGCCGGCCGCGCCCGCGACGCCACGTCCGGGAATGACCTTCGGCTTGCCGGGGAGAAGGCCTTCGCGCTGGGCGCGCTTGCGGGCCAGTTTGCGGGCACGGCGGATCGCTTCCGCCTTTTCCCGCGCTTTCTTGGTGGAGGGCTTTTCATAATGTCCGCGGAGCTTCATCTCGCGGAAAATGCCCTCGCGCTGCATCTTCTTCTTGAGCGCCTTGAGGGCCTGGTCGACGTTGTTGTCGCGAACGAGAACCTGCACGCCTGATTCCTCTCGATTGATCCTGTCGGATGCTGCTTGGTCGGAGCCGGGCGTCTTGCCACCGCTAATGCGGTCGCGCGGGCTCCCGAGTCGGGGCGCAATAGCAGAAATGGGCGCGGGTGTCTACCGGCGCGTGTTGCGCGTTGACCCCTCGCCGGGCGCTCCCGGGTGAACCGCTTCGCCGACCAACAGCCTGCGCGGCCGACGGTTATTCGGCGAGCCCCACCTGCCGGGCGATCCACGGCGCGACGATCTTTTCGAAAATTTTACTATCCGGCCAGTCCGACGACCGCCCCATAT
The DNA here is from genome assembly GCA_036270895.1 of Xanthobacteraceae bacterium. Taxonomy (GTDB): domain Bacteria; phylum Pseudomonadota; class Alphaproteobacteria; order Rhizobiales; family Xanthobacteraceae; genus JAVDCA01. The sequence continues at coordinate 588 of DATBBS010000509.1, read as the reverse complement.
GGCCGCCGCCGGGATTGACCCAGGCTTCCTTGGGCGAGCCCGCATGCATCATCAGGTCGAGGTCGGCAATCGGGACCTGGCTGTCCTTGTCGCCGTTGACCAGCAGCATGGGCGCCGAAACCCGGCCGATCAGGCCCTGCTCCTTGAGCGACATTTTCGGTCCGAAGGCGAGGAATTCCTCGAGCGAGCCGGCGCCGTAGACCGAGGCGCGCGCCGGAAAGAGGTCGAACAGATACTCGCGGGTGCCGAGCGCCTTGGTCTGCCATTCGGGCTGGAAGTAATGATGGATCGGCCCGCCCTGGACCACGACGGCCTTGAGGCGCTCGCGCTCCAGGATGCCGAGCTTCGCCGCCCAGTAGCCGCTCCAGCTGCCGCCTTGCACGACGACGCGCCGCGGATCGACCTCCGGGCGGGTGGCGACATAATCGAGCGCGCGCGAAAACATTCTTTCGGAATCGACGTCGCCCTTGAGCGGCGCCTGGCCGGTGCCCGGCATGTCGAACGAGAAGGTCGCGATGCCGCGCCGGATGAAGGCCTCGCCGCGCTCGACATTGTCCTCCTTGCGGCTGTCGAGCGCGCTGATGGTGA
>DATBBS010000508.1:0-6555 GCA_036270895.1 Xanthobacteraceae bacterium | reverse complement strand
CGTATTTGCGTGAGCTCGATGAGGTCGCCGACATTGCCGAGCACGCCCGCCCCGAGATAGCGGTTGAAGCCCTGGTGCAGGGCGCGCACCACGAAACCGAGGTCGAGAAACAGCCGTTGCAGCTCGGCGAGCTGCGGCGGCGGCCACTGGGTGAACGAGAAGTAGCAGGCGCCGTCGCCCGTGAGCGCCTCGGCGCCGCGGCCGAGAAAGAGCTTCGCGCCGCCGAGCGTGTAGGGCGGGTCGGTCGCCACCACGTCGAAAGCGCGCGCCAGCTGCGCGGGGAGGGGATCGCGCAGGTCGTGCGCCACCACCTCGATCGCGATCTCCTCGCTCGCCGCCGCGGCGCGCAGGAAGTCCACGCGCCGTGGGTCGGATTCGATCACCGTGACACCGCGCGTGAGGTCGCCTTGCCGCAGCGCGCGACCCGCGAGGCCGATCGCGACCGAGAGCGAATCGTCGTCGCCGAGAATGAGGACGCGCCGGCCTTCGAGCGCGCCGTTCTTCAGCATGAGCAGCGCGCGGAGCATCGCGGTGTCGGGCACGCAGGGGCATTGGTCGAGCGTGACGTCGACCGGTGGCGCGCCCGCCACGATGGCGGCCAGGCGTTCGACAGACGCACGCAGCTTTTCCGGAATCACGATGCCGCGGCCGCCGCAGGCCGGGCAGGTCATGTCGTGGGTCACGGCCAGGCCGAGCGCCGTCTCGACGAAATGCTGTCCCGTTTCGGTGAGCGACAGGCCGTGCTTGCGCTCCAACAGGCCGGCCTTTTCGAGCTCGCGGCGGATCGCGGTCGCGACCGGCAGCGGCAGCCGCGCCTCGCGCGCCGCCTCCTGCAGCCGCAGCGAGCCCGCCCGATAGACGGCGCGCAGCACCGCGGCGACGCCCGCCGGCCCTTCGCGCAGCCGCGTCGCGCGGGCGACCGTCTCGAGGATGGAAGTGTCCATGCGCAGGTTGTACGCGAAGGCGTCCGGGCGTGCCACGCCCTGCCGCGACTGTGCTATGGCTTGTCCGGATCACGCGGAAACGAGGCGTTCATGGCGGAAAATCCGGCCGGTCAGGTCGTGTTGCGGCGGCTCCGGGTCGAGGACGTGCCGACGATCGCGCGCTTCGAGCGCGAGATCGCCGAGATCTCGTTTCCCGAGGATCCGGTGACCGACCTCGCCTTCTATGAACGCAAGCTCACGCAGGCGGTGAGCGATCCCAAGAGCGAGCCGATGGTGGGCGAAACCGACGGCCGCATCGTGGCCTGGGCCTGGATCGGGACGCGCGAGAATTTCATCACCCACGAACGGTATGGCGAGCTGCGCAGCTTCTATGTGGCGGCGGATTTCCGCGGCACCGGCTACGCGCTCAAGCTCATGCGGGCCTGCATGGACTTCTGTGCGACTCATGGCCTGGCGCGGCTCTCCGGCCGCACCCACGCCGCCAACGAGTCCATGCAGGCGGTCTACCAGATGTACGGTTTTGAGGCCAAGCACATCACCTATGAGCACAGGATCGCGCCGGCGGGCGCTCCGGTGCCGACGTCGCGGCCGCGTCCCAAGCCGGGCGTCGGATTGTTTCGCCGCGCCAAGAAGCCGCGCTAGCTGAAAGCCATCACCGCCAGCGTGGCCAAGGCGGCCGCCAGGCCGGCGGCCTTGCGCGCCGTCATCGGCTCGCGCAGCACCAGGATGCCGAGCGCGGCGGTGACCACGAAGCCCATCTGGGCAATCGGGACGAGCACGCTCGCGGGGCCGAGCGCGACCGCGTGCAGCATGAACAGGAAGGCGAAGATCAGCACGACCGCCGCCGCGGCCGCGTGCTGCCACATGGCGGCGGGGGGCGCGATCCTGCCGTCGACGACGCGCACGAAGACCGTCGACAGCGTGACGAAGACGGCGGCCTGCGCCGCCAGCAGGGTTTCGGGCGAGCTGCCGTGGCGCAGTCCCAGGGTGTGGAAGAAATTCGCCGCGCCGAGCGTCACGGTGGCGATCAGCACCGCGCCGAGCGAGCCGCGATCGATCTTGTGGCGTGGTTCGACGCCGCCCAGGAGCAGCCAGGTCGCGGCGAGCGCCAGCACCAGCGCGACCGGCATCGCGGCCCGCAAGGGCTCGCCCAGGATCGCGATCGCCAGGATCGCCGTGATCACGAAGTTGAGCCGGAAGATCGGCGCATTGATGCTGACCGATCCGGCCGCGAGGCTGCGCAGGAAATTATAGAAGGCGACGAAGATCAAAAGCCCCGCCAGCGCGCCCCAGGCGGCCGCCGGGCCGATCACCAGCGTGCCGGTCGCCCAGGCATAGAGGAAGACCGCCGGGCAGAAGCACCAGGCCTGTCCCATCAGGAAATGATGCGGCTTCACGCCGGCGGTCGCCGCCCGCTTGTAGATGAAATCGCCGAGCCCGTAGCAGACCAGCGCCGCAAAGGCGTAAGGAGTCCCGCCGGTCATCGTGTCACAGCCATGTTGCCCATCTTCTGGTTCGCTTGATATCCCTCATCCTACGGCGTCATTGCGTGCGCAAGCGGGCAATCCAGTCATCGCCATCGTTTCGATGAAGGCACGGTGGCATGGAAGACATGACGCAAGAGGGTGAGTGGGCCGCGAAACTGCCGGGAGTTGCCGAGTGACGACGCAGAGACGAGGCCGGCGCGCGATAGCCATCGGCGGGTCGATGTCGGGCCTGTTCGCGGCGGCCTTCCTGCGCAAGATCGGCTGGGACGTCGACGTCTATGAGCGCTCGCCGGTCGAGCTGGTCGGGCGCGGCGCCGGCATCACCACCCATCCGGAATTGCTCGAGGCGCTCGAGCGCTCCGGCGCCGGTACGCGCGATCTCGGCATCACGGTCGAGCGGCGGATCGCGATCGACCGCAAGGGCCGCGTCATCGCCGACAAGCCTTTTCCGCAGATCCTGACCTCGTGGGACCGGCTGCAGCGCCTGCTGCGCGACGCGGTGCCGCCCGCATGCTATCACCTCGGCTACGAGTTCGAGCGCGCCGAGCAGGACGGCAGCGAGGTCGTGGCCCATTTCGCCGGCGGCCGCAGCGCGCGCGCCGACCTGCTGATCGGCGGCGACGGCATCCGCTCCGGCGTGCGGGCCCAGGTGGCGCCACAGGTCCAGCCGATCTATGCGGGCTACTACATCTGGCGCGGCGCGCCGAACGAGGCCGACCTCGCGCCGCAGACGCGCGCCAGCATCTTTCCGCATTTCACCTTCTACCTGCCCGAGCGCCAGCAGGTCATCGGTTATCCGATCTCGGGATTCGACAACGACCTGCGGCCGGGCCATCGGCGCTACAATTTCATCTGGTATCGCGTCGGCGACGCCGCGACGCTGCGCCAGATGTGCGTCGATGCCAACGGCCACCAGCACGCCTATTCGGTGCCGCCGCCGCTGATCCGTCCGGACCTCGTCGCGAGCCTCCATGCGGAGGCCGAGCAGGAGCTGCCGCCGGCCTTTCTCGACACGCTGAAGAAGATCGAGCGGCCCTTCTTCACGCCGATCTACGATTTTTCGTCGCCCCAGATGGTGTTCGGCCGCGTCATCCTGCTGGGCGACGCTGCGTCCAGCGCCCGGCCCCATATGGGCTTCGGGGTCGCCAAGGCGGGCGACGACGCCCGCGCGCTCGCCGAGGCGCTCGCCGCGCATGACGACGTCGACCGCGCGCTTGCCCAGTACCAGAGCGTGCGCGCGCCGATCTCCGAGCGCATCATGCGGCATGGCCGCAAGCTAGGCACCCATTTGGGCGTCGATCTCGCGCCCGCGGAGGATCGCGCGATGTGGAAGACCCTGCAGGATTATCGCGCCATGATGGACTGGATCGCGGTGCCGAATTTCCTGGCGGCGTAATCCTCTTTATTCCCCCTCTCCCGCCTGCGGGGGGAGGGCGGGGAGGGGGAAGCCGCTTGCTCCGTGCCCGCCGCTTCCCCCTCTCTGTCTCTCCCCCGCAAGCGGGGGAGAGGACGCTAGAGCCGCAGTCGCATGTCATGTGAGCTAGATCGATGACCGACCTCCCCACACCCGACCATGCCCGCAACATGCGCCTGCTTGGCCACACCGATCAGGGCGGGCGCGCCGACGGCGTGCAGGTCATGGTGGAGCGCGGCTTCGCCTATTTGGGCCACATGTTCTCAAAAGGCTTCAGCGTGCTCGACGTGCGCGACCCGCGCGCGCCGAAAGCGGTGGGCTACGTGGCGGCGCCGCCCGGCACCTGGAACATCCATCTGCAGACCCACGGCGACCTGCTGCTGGTGGTCAACGCCAAGGACATGTTCGCCGAAGCCGCCTTCGCGGACGAGCGCGCCTATTATCGCAGCCAGGTCGGGACGGTCGTCGGCACGGCGGATGCCAAAGAGACCACACGCGACTGGACGGCCGGCCTTGCGGTCTACGACATTTCGCGGCCGGCCGCGCCGCGCCGGATCGGCTTCATGGCGGTCGAGGGCGCCGGCATCCACCGCATCTGGTACACGGGCGGGCGCTGGGCCTATGTGTCGGCGCTGCTCGACGGCTTCACCGACTATATTTTCCTCACCGTCGACATGACGGACCCGGCGCGCCCGCGCGAGGCCGGACGCTACTGGCTGCCCGGCATGAACCAGGCGGCCGGCGAGACGCCCACATGGCCGGCAACCCGGCGCTATGGCCTGCATCACGCCATCGTCCATGGCGACACCGCCTACGGCGCCTGGCGCGACGCCGGCCTGGTGATGATCGACGTCACTGAGCGCGCCGCGCCGAAACTGATCACGCACCGCAACTGGTGCCCGCCTTTCGGGGGAGGGACGCATAACTGCCTGCCGCTGCCCGATCGCGATCTCCTGGTGGTGCTCGACGAGGCGGTGCTCGATCATCAGGAGGACGGGCTCAAGCTGATCTGGCTGTTCGACATCCGCGCGCCCGCCAACCCGGTGAGCATCGCCACCTTCCCGACTCCCGCGGAGGTCGATTACAAAGCCAAGGGCGCGCATTTCGGTCCGCACAATATTCACGAGAACCGCCCCGGCAGCTTCGTGAGCTCCGAGCTCATTTTCGCGACCTATCAGAATGCGGGCGTGCGGGTGTTCGACATCCGCGACCAGTACCGGCCGGTCGAGGTCGGCGCACTGGTCCCGCCCGCGCGGCGGCGTCTCGTCGACCACCGTCCCAACCGCGCCTGCGTCATTCAGTCCACCGACGTATTCGTCGACCGCAATGGGATTGTCTATTGCACGGATTACAATGCTGGGCTTTACATCATGGAATACCTTGGCGGATGATGGCCTTAAGGCCACAGCGCCAGGACCGCCCTCGTGCCGGGGGCGCCGCGAGGAAAAATCCCGCAAACGGGTGAACAAGGAGGACTGTCATGTCGATTACCTTCAATCGCCGCAAATTTCTGGCGGGCACCGCGGCCGGAACTGCGGCGGCGGCCATCGGCATGCCGGCGATCGCGCAAGGCGCAGCGTTCAAGATCGGCCTCCTGACCGTCAAGACCGGACCGCTCGCCCAGGGCGGAATCCAGATGGAGCAGGGCATCGCCACCTTCCTGAAGGAGAAGAACAACAGCCTCGGCGGCCGCAAGGTCGAGCTCGTCTCGGCCGACACCGGCGGCAACCCGGCCGGCGCCAAGACCAAGGCGCAGGAGCTGATCGAGCGCGACAAGGTCAACGTCATTCTCGGGCCGCTGGCGGCCTTCGAGCTGCTCGCCATCACCGACTATGTGCGCGACAACAAGACGCCGCTCATCAGCCTCGCGGCGGCGGAGGACGTCACCCAGCGCAAGGCCAATCCCTTCGTGATCCGGCCGTCGGCGACCTCGGCGCAGTGCTGCCACGTCATGGGCGATTACGCGGCCAAGGAGCTCAAATACAAACGCGCCGCCACCATCTCGGAGGACTTCGCCTTCGGCTACGAGCAGATGTCGGGCTTCCAGCGCGTGTTCGAGGACGGCGGCGGCAAGGTGGTCAAGAAGCTGTGGCCGCCGCTGGTGACGCCGGACTACACCCCCTACATCGCGCAGATCGGCAACGTCGATTGCGTGTTCAATGGCTTTGCGGGCTCGAATCCGGTGAAGTTCATGCGCGCCTACGCGGATCTCGGCCTCAAGGGCAAGATCCCGCTGCTCGCCGGCTGGACCGCCATGGACGACGCCCTGCTCAAGAGCCTGGGCGACGAGGCGGTCGGCGTTCTGTCGGCGGCCTGGTACTCGGCCGACCGCGACACGCCGAGCAACAAGCGCTTCGTGGCGGCGATGCAGAAGGATTATAACGTGCTGCCGGGCGGCTACTCGGCCGGCATGTATATCGCGGGCCAGTGCGTCGAGGCCGCCATCGCCAAGCTTGCGGGCAAGTCCGACGACCGCGAAGCCTTCGCGCAGGCCCTGCACCAGGTAACGCTGAGCGACACCCCGCGCGGCCCGCTCAAGTTCGACCATCTGGGCAACGTGGTCGGCGATGTCTTCATCCGCAAATGCGAGCGCAAGGGCGGCGCGCTGGTCAACACGATCATCAAGACCTATCCGAATGTCAGCCAGTTCTGGACCTATGACGAGAAGGCCTTCCTGGCGAACCCGGTCTATGCGCGCGACTATCCGCCG
>DATBBS010000507.1:0-6335 GCA_036270895.1 Xanthobacteraceae bacterium | reverse complement strand
TGGCCGGCGTGGCGACGACGGCGGCATGCGGCTGCACCTGAACATCGATCCGTCCGATCGTCCGCTCACCATCGAGACCGACGGAACTCTTTGGCTCGACCGCGAGCTGCCGCGCTACGAAGGCAGTCTCTCGCTCATGCGTCCCGCCGGGATGGCGCTCGCGAGCGGCAAGACCGTCGCCAACGACCCCTGGCGCGCCGCGAGCCGGATCAAGGCGACGCCCGCGGCCGCGCTGCTCGAGCAGATCGACTTCCAATACGGTCCGGACGATCGCGCCATCAAGCTCGCCGGCACCGCCGAGTTGAAGTTCGGCGCCAAGCCGCAGTTCGAAGGGGTGCTGTCGGCTCGCCAGATCGATCTCGATCGCACGTTGCAGATGCCGGATTCGACGACGCGCACGCCGGTCGCGCTGTTGCGCAGCATGACCGACACGCTGGCGGAGTTCGGTCGTCCACCGGTCCCGGTGAAGATCGGCATCGGGGTCGACAGCGTCACCCTAGGGGGCGCCTCTCTGACCGCGCTGCGCGGCGACATCGTCACCGAGGGCGACGCCTGGAGCCTCGACAATGTCGAATTCCGCGCCCCGGGCGCGACCCAGGTGCGCGCGAGCGGACGCCTCACGGTCGCGGCCGGAACGGTGGAATTCGCCGGGCCCGCCAGTCTCGATTCGGCCGATCCCAAGCTGCTGATCGCCTGGCTCGAAGGCCGGCGCGAGGTGACGCGCGCCACCATCGGCGCGTTACGGGCGCGCGGCGACGTGACGCTCGGCGCCCAGCGCCTGGCGGTCGAGCGCCTCAAGGCAGAGGTCGACCGCAAGGCGATCGAGGGACGGCTCGCCTACATGTTCGCGGCCGATCAGCGGCCGGCGCGCCTCGACGCGGCGGTCAGCGCTGCCGAGATCGATCTCGACGGCGCGATTGCGTTCGCCAACAACGCGCTCGCCGGCACCACCTTCGAGCGCCCTGGCGAAATCGCCCTCGCGCTCGAATTCGGTCGCGCCATCTATGCCGGGATCGACGCCAAAGGCGCGACCGCCGTGCTCAAATTCGACGCGAGCGGGCTCGTCATCGAGCGCCTCGCAATCGCGGATTTCGGCGGCGCGATACTCAGTGCGAGCGGCCGCATCGACACCACGTCGCCATCGCCGCGCGGATCGATGGCGCTCACCGTGGAGGCGCAGCGGCTCACCGGGGTCGCGGCGCTGGCGGCGAAATTCATGCCCGACGCGCCGGACAGCTTGAAAAACCTGTTGCAGCGCGCCGCCTCGGCAAGGTTCGCCGCCAAGCTCGACGTCGCGCCCTCGGGCGCCGCCGCGGGCGCGAAAACGTCGGCCAAGCTCGCGATCGACGGCGCCATCGCGGGTGTCCGCGTCAACATCTCGGCGGAAGGCAGCGGCGACGTCGGGACGCCGGCCGCGGCGGAAATCCGCCTCGATGGCCGTCTCGCGGCAGACGATGGAGCGGGTCTTGTCGCGCTCATGGGGCTCGACCGGTTTGTCGTCGTCGATCACCGGCCGGCGCAATTCGCGTTGAGGGCAAACGGGCCCGCCGGCGCAGATCTTCACGTCGACGCCAGGTTCGACAGCGCGCAATTCGACGCCGCCGCCAAGGGCACGCTGCGCATCGCCGACGCGCGCCCGCATGGCGTCCTCGATGTGACATTCGCCGCGGCCGATGCGCGACTGCCGCGGCGAGATCCGGCCGGCGCCATGCCGGTGCGGCTGCGCACGCGGCTTTCGCTCGACGGCGACAAGCTGGCCTTCGACGCGCTCGACGGAAGGATCGCGGGCGCGGCCGTCAAAGGGCAGGTCGGCCTCGTGCTCGGGCATCCGACGCGGGTGGAAGGGCGGATCGACGCCGATATGCTCGATGCCACGGCGATGGTTGCGGTTGCGATCGGAAGCCCGATTTCGACGTCGCGCGGCGGCCCGTGGTCGTCGGAACCCTTCGCACCCGAACTTCTCGACGATCTCGATGGCCGGATCGCCTTCTCGGTGGGGCGCGCCGCCTTCGTGTCGGGCATCGCCGGACGCCAATTGCACGGCAGCGTGAAATTCGAGCCGTCGGCCATCACGCTCGAGAACATCGAGGGCAGCCTGGCCGAAGGACGTCTGGCGGCGCAGGTCGAATTCCGCACCGCGTCGTCGGGATTGGCGGCGCAAGCGCGCGTGTCGCTCGCCAACGCGGATCTGTCCGCCTTGATGCCGCGCACCGCATTCGGACAAGCGACCGGCCGCGTCTCGTTTCAATTCGACGCGCAAGGCGCGGGGTTGAGCCCGGCGGCGCTCGTCGGGGCGTTGCACGGAGCCGGAAATGCCACGGCGGAAAATCTGCAAATCTCGGGTCTCGACCCGAGGGCGATCGATGCCGCCGTGCTGGCGGCCGAACGCGGCGTTCCGCTCGACGCGATCCGGATCGGCGATGTGGTGCGCAGCGCGCTGGACACCGGAAGACTGCATATTCCGGACGCCGTCGGCACCATCGCGATCCGTGCCGGCCGCTTGGCGCTCGTTCCGCTGACCGCGCCGGCGGAAGGCGCCGATGTTGCGATCTCGAGCGACTACGGTCTCAACGACGACGCGCTCGAGCTGCGCTTCGGCCTCACCGGCGCCCCCAAGGCGGATGCGCCGGGCGGTCAGCGGCCGCAGATATCGATCGTCCTCAAGGGTCCGCTCGACGCCCCGCGCCGAACCATCGACGTGGCGGCGCTGATCAATTGGCTCGCCTTGCGCGGCGTGGAGTTGGAGGCCAAGCGCCTCGAAGCCGCCGAGCAGGAGGCGGGGCGCCTGCGGGCGCAGGAGGAGGCGAGGCGCAAGCAGATGGAGGAGGCGCGGCGCAAGCAGGAGGAGGAACGGCGCACACAGGAGGCCGCTGAACCGACCGGCAGCACGGGGACGCCGGCCGCCGAAAAGGCGCCGGACTTGCCGCCTGCGATCAACATCGCGCCGGTTCCGGGTGCGGCCGGGCTCAAGCCGCGTCGCCCGCCCCCGCGCCCCAATCGCGCCTCGACGGTGCTTCCGCCGACGCTCCCATTGATGATGGCGCCGCCGGATTCTCGGTAAGAAAGCAAGAGATGGATGACGGCCGCGGTCCGCGGCCGCTTGCGTCAGTCCGCCCGCAGCGCCGGCTGCGCCGCACGCACGCTCATGATGTCCCGCGGCGCACCATGATCGGTCTGGTGGCCGGGAATCTGCGCGCGATAGAAGTCGAGGACGAACAAGCGGATTGCCGACGACAAGTTGCCGTGGCGGCGATCCGAGTCGATCGTCGAGACAAGGTCGGACAAGGTGACATCACGGGTGCCCGCGATTTCCTTCAGACCCTTCCAGAACGCGTCTTCGAGGCTCACGCTCGTCTTGTGGCCGGCGATGACGATTGAGCGCTTGACGACCGGCGATTTCATCGACCTTCTCCATTTTCGATCCGGCGAACGTCGAGGTCCCGCTCGGCTTTATTGCCCCGCGACTTGACGAGCAGACGTTCAGCCTTGGACATCCCGTAACGCGTCCGACGTTCCGCTGCATGCTGTTCAGCCTGCGAGCGTGCAACGCGCTTACGAACGGCCCTAAGGTTGATGACTTTCGTCATATGAATAAACGACGGTATCCGGATACTACGTGGGTCGGGACTGACTCATCCCTCATCACTGTGAAATACGCCGATACCGTGGCATTGGATCATCCCGAATGCCCCAATCACTTGGCGGTTCCGTATGGGAATTCAGGTTGTGGCGTGAAAAAATCCACATGAATTTCTTGGGATTGGAGAATGATCAAGCCAAGATACAGGTATCACTCAAATGTAACGGATTGTGGCAAAAGAATTCATGGCATCAATTCTGACAATTGACATTACTATACTGACGTTCGATTGAAACAGCGTCGGCGTGTTTTTGTCGATTGGCCATATTACTCAGACTATTGGTAATCAAGACCGGTCGTCCGTTCGGTCATGACATATGCATCAGGGGAAGGCCTGCCCTGAGAATAACCCCGTAACATGTTTGTGATTAGCCCAAGGACGCGGGAGAGGCCGTGCCACCGGTCGCCTCACCCGGGACGAATCATTTTCTCCGGCCGCACCAGACGGTCGAACTGGGCCGGAGTCACGGCCCCGAGCCGCAACGCCTCCTCCCGCAAGGTCGTGCCGTTGGCGTGTGCGGACTTCGCGATTTGCGCGGCTCGATCGTAGCCGATGGCGGGGGCGAGCGCGGTGACCAGCATCAAGGACCGTTCCATCAGCTCGCGGATGCGCGCCTCGTCGGCCGCGATACCGGCCACGCAGTGATCCGTGAAGGAACGCGCCGCGTCCGCCAGCAGTCGGATCGATTGCAGCATGCAATAGGCGAGCACGGGCTTGTAGACGTTGAGCTCCAGATGTCCCTGGCTGCCCGCGAGTGTCATCGTCGTGTCGTTGCCGAAGATCCGGCAGCACACCATGGTCAGCGCCTCGCACTGAGTCGGATTGACCTTGCCCGGCATGATGGACGAGCCGGGTTCGTTTTCCGGCAGAACGAGCTCGCCGAGACCCGAGCGCGGGCCGGAAGCGAGCAACCGGATATCGTTGGCGATCTTGAACAGACCGGTCGCGGTTGCGGCGATGGCGCCATGGGCAAACACATAGGCGTCGTGCGACGCCAGCGCCTCGAATTTATTGGCAGCCGTCACGAAAGGCAGGCCGGTGAGGGCGGCCATCTTGCGGGCGAAGAGACGGGCGAATGCCGGCTTGGCGTTGAGGCCGGTGCCGACCGCGGTGCCGCCTTGCGCCAGCGGGAACAGATGCTTCAGGCCTTGCCGAATCCGCACCGTGCCGGACGCGACCTGGGCGGCGTAGCCGGAAAACTCCTGGCCCAGCGTCAATGGCGTCGCATCCTGCAGGTGGGTGCGTCCTATCTTGACGATCTTGGCGAAGCTCCTGGCTTTGGCGTCGAGCGCGGCATGCAGGTGGGCGAGGGCCGGGAGGAGCTGGGTGTCGATCTCGATCGCCGCCGCGATATGCATGGCGGTCGGGAAGCTGTCGTTCGACGACTGGCTCAGATTGACGTGGTCGTTTGGATGCACCGGCCTCTTGGCGCCGAGCTTGCCGCCGAGCAGCTCGCTCGCGCGGTTGGCGATCACCTCGTTCACGTTCATGTTGGTCTGGGTCCCGGAGCCGGTCTGCCAGACCACGAGAGGGAAGTGGTCGTCGAATTGCCCCGCGATCACCTCGTCGGCGGCGCGCATGATCGCCCGCATGCGGCGTCGGTCGAGCAGGCCGAGCTCGTTATTCACCTTGGCGGCGACGCGTTTCACCAGGGCGAGCGCCCGGATCAGCGGCAGCGGCATATGCTCCGTGCCGATGCGGAAATTCTGCCGGGACCGTTCGGTCTGCGCCCCCCAATAGCGGTCCGCCGCGACCTCGATCTCGCCGAAGGTGTCGGTTTCGGTGCGGGTCTTCGCCATCGCGTCCCTCGCGGCTGGGGTGAACGCTGCCGAGCCGCACAGCGGGGCGGGCCCGTTCCGGCAGGTTACCGGAAAGGCCTTCGCCGGGTCACGGTCCGACGCTGGGCCGCGCTATTTTTTTCGAAAACGATCGAGTCGGACAACCTCGCCGCCGGCGGGAGGCTCGCTGTCCGGCTTGGCGGCAGCCGGCGCCGGGTTGGCCGCCAGCGGCAGCGCCGCGGGGGACGCCGGGTGATCGTGGCGAGCCGGCGGGCGGGCGGTCTCTCCGCCGGGCGGCGCCGCCTCCGCGGAATCATCGCCTTCCACGGCGACGGAGAATTGCAGCCCGAACTGGACCGAGGGGTCGACGAATCCCTTGATGGCGCGAAACGGCACGACCAGACGCTCGGGGACGCCGTTGAAGGACAGCCCGACCTCGAAGCGGTCGTCGGTGACGACCATGTCCCAGAACTGGTGCTGCAACACGACCGTCATTTCCTTGGGATATTGCGCCTTGAGGCGCGGCGACAAGCCGACGCCGTCCGCCCGCGTGTCGATGGAAATGAAAAAATGATGTTCGCCCGGCAGGCCTTTCGCCGCCACATCGGCGAGCACCGTGTGCACGACCGAGCGCAGCGCGTCCTGGGTGAGAATGTCGTAGCGGATGTAATCGATCGTCATGATGCGCGCACTCTAGATCGGGTTTGTGATTCGATCTAATTGCATCCCGCTTTATTTTCGCAGCGCTGCATTTTTCAGCGCGAACCGGGAATGAGAGTGGGGGGCTTCTGTTGCCAGGTGCCCCCCGAACCCCGCCTGACGCTGCTAAGACGCCAGGGCTTCAGATCGGTCTTTCAAACCGCTTACGCGGCCTGAGCAACCGGAGCATAGTTGTCGTTCGCAACTATGAAGGTGG
>DATBBS010000506.1:0-5558 GCA_036270895.1 Xanthobacteraceae bacterium | reverse complement strand
ATCGTCCGGGAAGCGCCACGTGCCGTCCGCCATCTGGGTGCGCATGTTCAGCGCCTTGTCAATCCATTCGTTCATGCGATCGGCTTGCGCCTTGGTGTATCGCTTGAGGAAGGCCGGGGAGTAGTTCGAATTGCCGTTCGGATTGTAGCCGTTGACCGGCGAGGAAGCGTCGAGGCTCTGTTGCACCTTGATGGGATCGTTGTCGGCGTCGAGCCCCACGGTCTCCGTGTCGTCGTGATCCTTCACCGCCGGATTCATGCCCTGCAGCGCATTGACGCCGTTTCCCGCATGGGCGTCGGCAAACACGATGCCGTCCGCCGGAATGAGCCCGGCGACGCTGTTGGGACCCGAGCTCGCGCACTGGCTCAGCTTGTTGGGGCCCTGGCAATAGCTCGGGCCGTTCTCGGCCACGGCTTGATAGTAGGACGTGGTGGGTCCGCCGCCGCTGTGGCCGAACAGCACGACCTTGGTCATGTGCAGCGTGTTCTTGAGGTAGGCGACTCCGGTCCCGACGTCCTGGGCGATCAGCTCCCAGTTCACCAGCGCTTCGTTGTTGTCGAAGCGCGAGTTCATGCAGAACACCGTCAAGCCGCGCTGCGAGAGTTGCGTGCACGCGGCATGCGCCAGGTAGTTCGACGTGCGATGAATGACCAGCACGGCGGTATGCGAATTCGGATTGGAATTCGGCCGGTAGAGCACGGCCTTCACGCCATGCGCCAGGCCCGTGATGTATTGCGGATTACTTTGGGCAGAGGCCTGCGGGATGGCGAAGGCTGACGCAAGTCCCAGCGTGACGACGACTGATGCAACCGTTTTCGGTCTCATTTTTTCGCCTTTCCTCCTGTTATGTAGCTGCATGGCTGTGTCGCATGGATGGGTGAGCTCATCCAATATTGAATCGATATGGCTCGATATACGGAAATCATATTGGGCTCGGGTTGGATTCCCGCCGCGCCCGCGCGACGCCGGGCAGCGGCGCGCATGATCGCCAAAGCGGTTTTCTGTTGTCGATTGCGTTCCTTGCGGCGGCCGCGCTTTTACTCCCGCCGCGGCCGCGGCGGATCCTGAAATGAGAATCACGACCCACGAGGCCGCGCGCCTGCGGCGGCGCGTGCTTTTGAGTTGCGCGGCTCCTTCCCACTTTTGCGTGGCGTCGACGCATTGACAGCGGAGACCGATTGAGCATAGCTTCTTATCAAATAGAACAACGCGTTCTGCTCTGCAGAACGCCTGGGAGGAGGCAAAGCCTCCGCGACATGTGGATATCGATTGAGCTGGAGCGTGCGCGTCTGCGCGCCCGCTCTCGGTGGCGACGTGACTCCAACCGCGGACCATAGGGAGAATCTCGATGACCACGCGTGTCTTGTTTGCGCTCGTCTTTTGCGTGACGGCGGGCTTGCTCGCACGCCCGCCGCAGGCCGTGGCCGCCAATGCCACCTGCTCGGGCCTGATCGGCGGCCAGGCGACCGTGACGAATGTCAACGGCAACGTTACGGTACCGGACGGCGCCCTCTGCACGTTGAGCTTCGTCGACATCAAGGGAAATGTGCAGGTCGGCCGCAACGCGACGCTCGTCGTCTCGGCCTATAGCGAGCCCTCCACGATCGGCGGCAACGTCGAGGCGAACCGCTGCAACTCGGTTCTGCTGAACGGCAACGTCACGGTGGGCGGAAACGTCCAGATCCACGACTGCGTCGGCACGACGCCGAGCGGCTTTCAAGGACCCGACGTCGTCATCGATGGCAACTTCGAATGCCAGTCCAACGCCGGGCCGTGCGTCGCCTGGCTCGGCCGCGTCGGCGGCAACGCCCATATCCGATCCAACGTCGCGGCCAGCGCCACGGACGTGAGCCTCGTGCGGGTCGATGGAAATCTCGACTGCGCCGGCAATTCGCCGAACCCGACCCAGTCGCGCGGCCCGAGCTGGGTGCACGGACATGCGCAAGGCCAGTGCGCCGGTTTCTCCACCACCGCGACGTCGATCGCGACGCCGGTCACGCCGCAGACCTGTGCGGCGCTCGCGGCGCTGCCAGCCGCCGGCTTCCCGGTGCCCAACACCGTGATCCTGTCGGCGGTCGACACGCCGGCCGGCGGGGGCCTGCCGCAGCGCTGCATCGTCACCGGCATCGTCAACAAGCACATCAGCCCGGTCGACAACTGCCAATACCAGGACGGCTTCCAGGTCCAGCTGCCGCTGGCCGCCAACTGGAACGGGCGCTTCTTCTTCCAGGGCGGCGGCGGGACCGAAGGCTCGACGCCCAACGCGACCGGAACCACCAGCCTGAGCAACAGCTTCGGCATCGTGAACGGTTACGCGGTCGCTGCGCAGAACGGCGGCCACTTCACCAACCCCGATCTCCGGGCGCCGACCTGCGACTCAGGGTTCGGCAACGCCAACCAGTTCTATCTCGATCCGATCGGGACGATCGGCCAGGCCTACCAGTCGATCGAGGTGACGACGCTGATCGCCAAGTATCTCGTCAACCAGTATTACGGCGACGGCCCGCATCGCTCCTATTGGGTCGGCTGCTCGACCGGCGGCCGCCAGGGCATGGTGATGTCGCAGAATTTCCCGATGTTCTTCGACGGCATCGTCGCGGGAGACCCGGTCTACGACCAGCAGGCGCTGGGCCTGAGCGAGACCTACGGGGTCGAGGCCATCCTCGACGTCTACAAGAACAATCCGTCGCTCGGCGCGATCACCTATGTCAACCAGCCGGCGCCGCAGCCGCCCGGGCCCATCCTCTATCCGGCATTCCCGGCGGCGGATCAGACCCTGATGGAGACGGCGCTGCTGCAGAAATGCGATGCGCTCGACGGCGTCGCCGACGGCGTGATCGACGACCTGCCGGCCTGCTGGAAGGTCTTCGATCCCGCGACCGTGACCTACACGTCCGGCGCCACCACCTACCGCCTGCAATGCACCGGCCCGAAGACCGCGACATGTCTCTCGGCCGATCAGATCAAGGCGGTGCAGAAGATCAACCAGGGCCCGCGCAACAGCAGGGGCCAGCAGATCGTCGCTCCCGCCGGCACCGTGGCCGAAGACAACGTCACCGCCGTCGCGCAGGGCTACGTCTGGGACGGCGGCTGGATGGCGACCAGCGGAATCCCGAGCCGCAAGATCGGAAATCCGACCGGCGTCCCGGGCGACTTCTCGCTCGGCGTGGGCACCTTCGGCTACGCGTTCCTGTCGCCCGCGAACCCGACCTACTACACGCTCGACTTCAACTTCGACACCGACCTCGGCATGCTCACCAAGAGCACGCCGATCGTGACCATGTCGACCTCTGCCGACATCAAGCAGTTCGTCGACTACGGGCACAAGATCATCTGGTACCACGGCATGAGCGACCCGGGCCCGCCCGCGCTCGGCACCATCAAGTATTACCAGGAGATGGCCGAGGAGTTCGGCGGGGTGGAGCAGGCGCAGAACTTCTCGCGCTTCTATCCCATCCCCAACATGGGTCATTGCAGCGGCGGACCGACCACCGACAAGTTCGATCTGCTCACGCCGCTGGTGAACTGGGTGGAGAACGGCGTGGCGCCCGGCCCGGTGACGGCGAACGGCACGAACTTCACGCCGGCCGCCTATCAGGTCTCGTTCGTCCAGGGACCGGCCGCGCGCGCGCGCCCGCTTTGCCCCTATCCGCAGCAGGTGCGGTTCACCGGGAGCACGACCCTGGTGGGCGGCATGCCGGTCGCGGCCAACCAGGCGGATCTCGCCGATGCGACGAAGTACAAGTGCATCTCCGTCGCCGATCACGATGACGACCACGGTCACGGTCACGATCACGATCGGGACTGACATGCGGCAATCGCTGGGGGCGGCTGGCGCCGCCTCCAGCGGTGCCTCGCCGAAGTTGGCGCCCGTAGCGTTTGGGGGTTGGCATGGACATACGGCAGCTCCGCTATTTCGTCGGCGTCCTGGAAGCGAAAAGTCTGACCAAGGCATCGGTCCTCTTGCACGTCGCCCAACCCGCGCTGAGCACGCAAATCCGCAACCTCGAGCGCGAGCTCGGCGTCAAGCTGCTCGACCGGCATGCGCGCGGCATAGCACCCACAAGGGCAGGAGACCGTCTCGCGGAACACGCCTATCAGCTGTTGCGGCAGGTCGATCGCGTGCGACTTGATATGAGCGGATATGCCACCGCCCCGAGCGGCGACGTGGTGATGTCGGTTGCTCCCAGCATTCCACGCAGCGTCACCGCGGCGATTGCCGAGCGTTGCCGGCGCGAGCTCCCCGAGGTGCAGCTGAGGATCGTCGAGCGCTTGCGCCAGCAAGCCCAGGCAGATCGCCTGACGGCCGGCCTCGCCCTTACGTTTCATCCGGAGAAAGGCGCTCCGTTCACCCGGGAGCCTCTTGTCCAGGATGAGCTGGTGCTGGTCGGCCCGGCCAATGAGGGCGCGGGCCGCGCCGAGATCGGCCTTGGCGAGGTCTTTGCGCAACCGCTCATCTTGCCCGGCCGGTCGCATCGCATAAGGCAGCTTGTCGAGGCTGCCGCGCTCGCGGGCGGCCATGAGCTCAGGATTGCGTGCGAGGTCGACTCCTTCGAGGTGATCAAGGAGCTGGTCGAACGCAACGTCGCCAAGGCCATATTGCCGATCGCCTATGTGTGGGGCGGCATGGAAGAACATAAATTCAAGGTCGCCAAGATCAGAAACCCGCGGCTCCGGCGCACCCTCTACATGTTGCATTCCTCGCGCCACGTGCGCTCCGGCGCAATCGATCCGGTCTGCTGCCTGGTTCGCGCCGTCCTGTTCGAATGTGTTGATCGCGAAAGCTTCGGCTGGCGGCGAATAGGCTTGCCGGAGGTCGTTTCGGGCGATCGGCCGCACGACCGTGACGAGCTGGAGCCAGGCTCGGCCGCCCCATCACCTCGCGCACGGGCCAGGGGCGTCTTCAGCCTCGAACATCACCCGTGATCATCCGGTCCTGAGTCGCGACCTGCGACGCGCGATCAGCAGCGGGCCCGCAGCTTCGCGGCGGTCGTTTCCAGTTCCCGGCTCGTCCGGCGCGGCCTGAAAACATCCGAGTCGCCGCCGAGGCGATCCGTCAGGCTGATGGCTATTTCGCGCAACAGAAGCTTGATCTTTGCCATCTTGGGCCGATCGAAGCGCGAAACCGGGCCCGAAACCGAGAGGGCGCCCAAGGTCTTGCCGCCCAACCCGAAGATCGGGACCGCCATCGATGCGAGATCGGGGATGTCATCTCCCAGCACGACCAGCGGCAGCGCCGCGAAGTCACGCGGAGACGCCAGCGCGGCGCCGTTGGCGAACCGCTTGAGCACGCGTCCCGACGCGCCGAGCTCGAGCGGGCGCGGCACGCCGACCTCGATGTGATGGCGCACGGGGTGGGGCGACTCGACCCGCACCAGGCAGCGCCGCTTGCTGCCCTCGCGCACGAAGAAGCCGACGCTTTCGCCGGTCTCCTTGGTGATGCGCTGCAGTGTCGGCGCCATCTCGTCGGCCAGCGCGGCGCTGTGCTCGTAGGCGCTGGCCAACCGGTAGATGGCCGAGCCGAGGCGATACCGGCCATCGACTTCCTGAACGATGAA
>DATBBS010000505.1:0-6097 GCA_036270895.1 Xanthobacteraceae bacterium | reverse complement strand
GCGCTCCTTCGGCAAGGGCTCGGTGCAGACCATCATCCCGCTCGGCTCGGGCAATGGCGCGCTCCGCCTGACCACGGCGCGCTACTTCACGCCGTCCGGCAAGTCGATCCAGGCCAAGGGCATCACGCCCGAGATCGAGGTGTTGCAGGAAGTGCCGGAGGAAGTGAAGGCGCGCGCCTCGACCGAGACCAAGGGCGAGTCCTCGCTGCGCGGTCACCTCAAGGCGGAGGGCGACGAGCAGGCCGGCTCGCAGTCCTATGTGCCGCCCGAGACCAAGGACGACAAGGCGCTCAATGCGGCCTTCGAGCTCCTGCGCGGCGCCCGCACCGATGCGGCCTTCCCGCCCAACCCGAAAGGCGCCGTGCCGAACTGAACCCTCGTCACGCGGACGTTGATTCGCGGGGCGGCCCCATGGGCCGCCCCGCTTTTTTTGGTCCTGGCGGCTCTCGACTCCGGGCCGATTCCCGCCCGACTCAAGTCCCGGCATGCTTTCGCGCCGAAATGCTTTAGAATCTCCGCATGATTCGCGAGGATGCGGGCCGTGGCGGATGACCTGAGCGCTCCGCTCGGCCAAGGCAGGAAACGCAAGCGCTGGAAATCCCCGGTCCGGCTGCCGACGGTGGTCGCGGGGGTCCTGGGCCTGTGCGTCGCGGTCTTCATGGTCTGGGCCGCCGTGGTCAACGACCCGTCCGGCGGCGAGCCGACGGTGGTGCTGTCGACCGAAGCCCCGCCGCAAGCCAGGAAGCCCGACGACCTGGCCGCCAATGCGGACACGGCGGAGCCCAAAGCCGTCGTGCCGGTGCCGGACGCCAAGCAGGCCGAGCCCGCCAAAGGCCCGCCGGCCGGCATGCAGACCATCACCATCATCGACGGGGCGAGCGGCAACCGGCAGGAGGTGCTGGTGCCGGCGCAAGGCGCGTCGCGCGTCGCGGCCGTCGATCCCAAGCTGTTGGAGACGACCCGCCACGGATCGATCCCGCGCGTCTCGCTCGACGGCGGGCGCGCCTTCGCGCTCTATGCGCGGCCCGCCAACGAGACGCCGGCCAAGGCCAACTTGGCGCGCGTCGCGCTCGTCGTCGGCGGGCTCGGCATCGGGGCAAGCAACACCGCCGAAGCCTTCGCCAAGCTGCCGGGCCCGGTCACTTTCGCGCTGGCGCCGCACGCCGGCGACCTCGAGCGCCTGGCGTCGCGCGCGCGCGGCGAAGGGCACGAGCTCCTGCTGCAGCTGCCGATGGAGCCGTTCGACTATCCCGACAACGATCCCGGCCCGCAGACATTGCTCACCTCGCTCGCACCTGAGCAGAACATCGACCGCATGCACTGGCTCATGAGCCGATTCCAGGGCTATGTCGGGGTCACCAACTTCATGGGCTCGCGCTTCACGGCGAGCGACGCCGCCTTTGCGCCGGTGCTGCGCGAGGTCGCCAAGCGCGGCCTGATGTATCTCGACGACGGCAGCGCGCCGCGCAGCCTCGCGAGCCAGATCGCGGGCGCCAACAACCTGCCCTTCGCCAAGGCGGGCGTCGTGCTCGACGCCGTGCCCACCCCCGTCGAGATCGACCGCGCGCTCTCGCGGCTCGAAGCCATGGCGCGCGAGACCGGCGTTGCGATTGGGGTCGCGAGCGCGCTGCCGGTGTCGATCGCGCGCATCGCGAACTGGGCCAAGAATGCCGAGGCGCGCGGCTTCCTGCTGGTGCCGATCAGCGCCGCGGCGGTGAAGCCGAAGTCGAGCTAGCGCGGCGCATTCCACCGGCGGTCGCCTCCCGTGCCTGCGCCCCGCACCTGCGAGGGCGTGTCGCAAGAATGCGTCCATGGCCCCTTCGGGCGGGGATTCTGTCCCCCCATTTCGCGTCGCCCGTGTGGCAGACCGGCAACACGCACCAAATAGTTGAAGGGATTTCGCTCCTGTCCTGGGCGGATTGCGCTCCTGTCCTATCCGGCCCCCTCGCACCCCGACTAACCTTTGGTCAGGACTGGGGATCAAAGCCTGGGGGGGCGCGGATGGGTCCGATCATCTCTTTGCGGAATAGCCGATCGATGGCGCTGCGCGGCGGCGCGGCGGCGGCTTTGGGGGTCGCACTCGCGCAACCGTGGAGCGCGCCGGCCCTCGCCAACTGTCAGCCGCCCGCAGCGAACGGCGCGACCGTCACCTGCACCGGCAACGACTCCACCGGCGTCGGCAACGGCACGCAGAGCAACGTCACCGTCAACGTGCTCGGCGGGGCGTCGATCACGCTCGGCAACGGCGCGACCGACATCAATCTCAACGCCAACAATCTCATCACCAATAACGGTACGCTCACGACCGGGGATACCGGCGCCGGCATCGCCATGAAGGGCACCGGCAACACGGTCACCAATGCTGCCACCGGGTCGATTACGGCGGGCAACAATGCGTTCGGCATTTCGCTGGCGAATACGGTGGACACCAACACCATCAACAATGCCGGCGCCATCACGGTGGGTAACGCGTCGAACGGGATCGCCGTCCTCGCGCCCGGCGTCGCCTTCATCACCTTCAACAACAGCGGCACAATCACCGGGGGTGTCGGGTCGAATGCCGTGAATCTCGGCATTCTCAGCACCATCACCAACACCGGCACGCTCAGGACCGGAAACGACGGGATCGGCATCAACCTAGTGGGCCTCGATACCGTTACCAATGCGGGCCAGATCACCGTCGGCAATGCGATCGCCGGCAACGCGGCCGGCATCAACGTGAGCAATGGCGGCAACACGATCACCAACACCAGCACCGGCACGATCACCGTCGGCAATGCCAGCGCTGGCGGCACCGCGATCGGAATCAATGTCGGGAGCAACAACACGATCACCAATGCGGGCCGCCTCACGGTGGGCGACACCGCCGTCGGCGGCTTCTTCGCGAGCGGCATTGTGGCGGCGGACAACAACACCATCCTCAACAGCGGCACCCTGACGACGGGCACCGACTCGTTCGGCATTTTGGCGGCCAACAACAACATCATCACCAACCAGGGCACCATTGCGATCGGGTTCGGCGGGGTCGCCATCAGCCCGACGGGCGGCGGCAATGCGGTCACCAACAACGGCGCCATCACGTCGTCGGCGGCCTTTGCGACGGGTGTCGAAGCGATCGGCGACAACAACCGTATCGCCAACAGCGGCACGATCGTGTTGGGAAATTCATCACAAGGAATTTTCGTCTTCGGCAACAACACCACTGTCATGAACGCAGGTACGGTGAGGGCTACAACCGCCATCGCCGCCGCCGGCGGCATTGCGACCGTTACGAATACGGGCACGCTGGACGGAAGCGTCAACCTGCAGACGGCCGGCAGCCTGTTCACCAATTCCGGCCTGATGACGAACAGCGGCCCCGGTGCGGGAGCGACCGACGCCGTCGCCGGCACCTTCACTCAAACGACATCGGGCGCGCTCGATCTTCGCGTCGCTCCGCAAGCATTCCAGCGCGATAGGCTCACCTCGACCACCGCCAACCTCGCCGGCACGCTGGCCGCGCTGGTGCAGCCGGGCCTCTACGCCAGCTCGACGACCTATCAAGGGGTCGTCACCGCCGCCAACCCGATCACGACGCGCTTTGATCGCACGGCGGCCTTCGCGGCCGGCACCACCACGCCGCTCGCCTTCTTCACCGCGAGCGCGACCTATAATCCGACGACCGTCGACCTCACCCTGACGCGCCTGGGCTTCGGCGCGGTCGGCGGCGAGACGCAGAACCAGCAGGCGGTCGGCGCCGGGCTCGATGCCGCCTTCTCGACCACGCTCACCGGCAACGCCAGGACCTTTTTCACCAACCTGCTGCAGTCGACCTCGGTCGGCGTGCTCGACCAGCTGTCGGGCGAAGGCACCAGCGGCACCCAGGAGACGGCGTTCTCGGCCGCCAGCCTGTTCCTGTCGGTGATGGGCGACCAGACCAACGGCTTCCTGCGCGGCGAGGCGCCGGTCGGCGGCATGACGGCGCTGCAATACGGGTCCGCCATGGCGCAGCAGCCGGTGTTCAAGGCGATGCCGGCGCGCGCCGTTGCGCCGGTCTGGCACGCCTGGGCGGCGGGCTTTGGCGGCAGCCAGCGGCTCGACGGCGATCCGGTGATCGGCAGTCATGATCTCACCCACGACACGGCCGGCGGCGCGGCCGGCATCGACTACCGGATCGGCAACTGGCTCTTCGGCGCCGCGGCCGGCGGCAGCACGTCGAACTTCTCGGTGCCGGGTCTCGCCACCAGCGGCCATCTCGACGGCGGCCATCTCGGCGTCTACGGGGCGACCCAGTGGGGCCAAGCCTATGCGTCCGGCACCTTGGGCTACGCCCATTTCGACAATTCGACGACCCGCACGATCGCGGCGCTCGGATCGAGCGAGACCGCGCAAGGCCGCTTCGGCAGCGACCTGTTCGGCGGCCGCTTCGAGCTGGGCTGGCGCGAGCGGTTCGGCGCCTACACCGTCACCCCGTTCGCGGCGCTGCAGTTCGCCGAGCTCTGGCAGCAGGGCTACACGGAGACGAGCACCACCGCGGCCGGCGCGCCCGGCATCATGGGGTTGAGCTTCGCGTCGAAGGCGGTCTCCTCGCTGCCGCTGTTCCTCGGCCTGCAGGCCGATACCAACATGACGCTGTGGAACGGCATGACGTGGTTGCCGACGGCGCGGGTGTCCTGGGTGCACGAGTTCGAGCCGACGCGCGATGTCTCGGCGATCTTCCTCACGCTGCCGACCGCGGCCTTCACGGTCGAGGGGCCGCGCGCGGCGCGCGACGCGGCGCGCGTCGATCTCGGCTCGAAGCTTTTTCTCAATGAGCGGGTCGCGCTGTTCGGCAACTTCATCGGCGAATTCTCCGGCCGCAGCCAGACGCTGGCGGGCACCGGCGGCATCCGGGTGAGCTGGTAGGTCGCGCGTTGCGGCGCGCTCTTGCATCGGAGCGCATTTCCGCTTGAATTCCCGGGCAATCAGCATGCAGGCCTCCGGTCGATCCGCGACCGGCTGCCCCGGAACGACGGAATCGCACATGTCCCGCTTCGAAGACCTTCCCTATCGCCCCTGCGTCGCCACCATGGTGCTCAACCGCGCGGGCCGCGTGTTCATCGGGCGCCGCATCGACGGGCCCGAGCACACCGACGCGACCCATGTGTGGCAGATGCCGCAGGGCGGCATCGACGCGGGCGAGGACCCGTGGCCGGCGGCGCTGCGCGAGCTTCATGAGGAGACCAGCATCCGCTCGGTCGAACGCCTGGGCGAGGTCGCGGACTGGCTGACCTACGACATTCCGCGCAAGATCGTCGGCCAGGCCTGGAACGGAAAATATCGCGGCCAGACGCAGAAATGGTACGCGCTGCGCTTCACCGGGCCCGACAGCGAGATCGACATCGCGCCGCCCGGCGGGCACAAGCCGGAATTCGTCGAATGGCGCTGGGAGCCGATGCGCAATCTGCCCGGCCTGGTGGTGCCGTTCAAACGCGCGATCTACGAGCGGGTCGTGCGCGAGTTCGAGAGGTTTGCGGGATGACCGAAGCGCGCCGCCTCAATGCGCCGTCGCGCCCGCCAGCGAGCGCTCGAGCGTCCTGAAGCTCTCCAGCTTCTCGACTTCGCGGTCGCGCGCCGCGCTCGGGGCCATCTTCTCGCAGATCGCCACGAGCTCCCCGATGCGCTCCGCGATCAACGCGCGGTCGGCCTCGCCGAGTAGGCTCGCCGCGTCGGCGAGCACGGTGAGTTCGGTGGGCGAGACCTCGGCGAATCCGCCGAGCACGACGAAACGCTTGGGCGCCCCGTCGCCGAACACCGTCAGGATGCCGAGCTTGAGGGTCGCGACCGCGGGCGCGTGTCCGGCCAGCACGCCGAAATCACCCTCGACGCCGGAGACGTCGACCTGGGTGACGTTGCCCGAGTAGACGAGCTTCGTGGGCGACACGAGATCGAAACGAAACGTGGCCATGGAAAACCCTACGCCGCTTCCGCCGCGAGACGCTTGCCCTTCTCGACCGCCTCCTCGATGGCGCCCACCATGTAGAAGGCGGCTTCCGGCAGATGGTCGTATTTGCCTTCGACCAGGTCCTTGAAGCCGCGGATCGTGTCCTTCAGGTCGACGAGCTTGCCGGGCGAGCCG
>DATBBS010000504.1:0-4346 GCA_036270895.1 Xanthobacteraceae bacterium | reverse complement strand
CGAGCTCACCGACCACAGCAGCGTGTAGCCGTCGGGCGCCGACTTGGCGACCTGGTTGGCCGCGATCACGGTGCCGGCGCCCGGCCGGTTCTCCACGATCACCGGCCGGCCGAGACGATCCGACAATTGCTGGCCGAGGAGGCGCGCCACCACGTCGACCGCGCCGCCGGCCGTGAATGGCACGATCAACGTGATGGTGCGGCTCGGAAAATCCTCGGCGATCGCCCCGCCCGCCGGCGCCGCCAGCACCGCAAGCGCGATCAGGAATCCCCGCACCAGCCTCATGGTCATCTCCGACTCATTATCACTCGATCCCGGCGGCGCCGGCTTTCTTCACCACCTCGCCCCAGCGCAGGATCTCGGACTTGACGAAAGTTTCCAGCTCGGCCGGCGGCGGCGTGACGATCGGAATGAAGCCGCGCAGGGAGAATTCTTTCTCGATGTCGGGCTCGGCGACGATCCGGCGCAACTCGTCATTCAGCCGGGCGATGATCTCCCGGGGCGTGCCGGCCGGTGCCACGATCATCTGCCAGGCGGAGGCGTCGTAGCCCGGCACCGCGTCGGCGACCGGCGGCACGTCCGGCGCGGCGGCGACGCGCGCCGCCGTCGAGGTGCCGAGCGCCACGAGCTTGCCGGCGCGCACCAGCGGCATCGCGGTCGCGAAGTCGCCGAACATCCACGGCACGTGCCCGCCCACGATGTCGTTCAGCGCCGGCGGGCTTCCCTTGTAGGGAATATGCGTGCCCTCGATCCCGGCCATGGTCTTGAGCATCTCGGCATAGAGATGCGCCGCCGAGCCGTGCCCGAAGGACGCATAGGCGAGACCGCCGGGCGTGCTTTTGGCGACCCGGATGAAATCCGCCATGGACTGGATTCCCAATGACGGATTGACCACCAGCACGAAGGAAACGCCGGCCACCAGCGCGACCGGCGCGAGGTCCTTCACCGGATCGTAGGCGAGGTTGCGGTAGACGCCGACATTGATCGCCATGGTGGTCGAGGTCGCGAGCAGCAGCGTGTGGCCGTCGCCCGCCGCATGCGCCACATAGGACGCCGCGATGCCGGTGCCGGCGCCCGGCCGGTTCTCGATCACGAAGGGCCGGCCGAGCCGTTGCGCCAGCCGCTCGCCGAGAAGGCGCGCGACCGCCTCGACGGCGCCGCCCGCCGTGTAGGGCAGCACGATCGTGACCGGCCGGCTCGGATAGTCCTGCGCGATCGCGCGGCCCGCCGGCACCGCCAGGAGAGCAAGTCCGATCAAAAGCCCGCGCACCCATGCAGCCGTCATGATGCTCACTCGATCCCCGCCGCACCGGCCTGGTGCACGATCTTTCCCCAGCGCAGGATCTCGTCCTTGACGAACTGCCGCAGCTTGTCGGGCGGATCGCTCGCGACCGGGATCAGGCCGCGGCGGCCGAGCTCCTCGCGCACCTCGGGCTCGCTCAGGATGTCGTGGAAGGCCTGGTTGAGCAATGCGACGATCGGCGCCGGCGTCGCGGCCGGCGCGACGATCATCTGCCAGGAGGAGGAATCGAAGCCCGGAATGCCGACCTCCGCGAGCGGCGGAATCTCCGGCGCCGAGCCGACGCGCTGCGCGGTCGAGACCCCGAGCGCGCGCAGCTGGCCGGCGGCGATCAGCGGCAGGGTCGATGTCACGTCGCCGAACATCAGGTGGACGTGGCCGGCCACGACGTCGTTGAGCGCTGGCGGCGTCGCCTTGTAGGGGATATGCGTCATCTTGATGCCGCCGAGGCTCGCCAGCACCTCGGCGCTGAGATGATGGAACGAGCCGATGCCGCTCGACCCGTAATTCAGCTCGCCCGGATGCTGCGCCGCGTAACGCAAGAGATCGGCGACCGAATAAATGGGCAGCGCCGGATTGACCACCAGCACGAAGGGCGAGACCGCGACCTGGGCGACCGGGGTGAGGTCGCGGACCGGATCGTAGGACAGGTTCTTGTACATCGACACGTTGATCGCCATCGTGGTCGAGGTGGCGAGCATGATGCTGTGGCCGTCGGGCGCCGCGCGGGCGAGCGCGGTGGCGGCGATCACGGTGGCGGAGCCGGCCTTGTTCTCGACCACGAAGGGCCGCCCAAACCGCCGCTCCAGCCGCTGCGCCAACAGCCGCGCCAAGAGGTCAGTGCCGCCGCCCGCCGCATAGGGCACCACGAAGGTGACGGGACGGCTGGGATAGGTTTGCGCGGCGACGCCGAGGCTCGCGGCGAACAGCACCGCCATGGCGAGAAGCGCACGCATCAATTTGTCCACGGCATCACCAAAAATGCGGCGTCATGCCCCTGGACGGCACGGAGCGCCAATCCGGATGCATACGATGACGAAGCGATGATGTGACTGCCCATCACTCCGTCCCGGCGATGCCGGCCTCATGCACCAGCTTGCCCCAGCGGGCGATTTCGGCGGCGAGAAATTTCTGCATGTCCTCGACCGAGGGCGGCTCCATCGGGATCAAGCCGATATCGACGATCTGCTTCTTAACCTCGGGCAGCCCCATGATGGCCTTGAGCTCGGTGTTGAGCCGCGTGACGATGTCCTTCGGGGTGCCCGCCGGCGCCACCAGCATGTGCCACGACACCGCCTCGAAGCCGGGCAGGCCGCTCTCGGCCAGCGTCGGCACGTCGGGCAGCACGCCCACCCGGGTGAGCGACGAGACGCCGAGCGCGCGCACCTTTCCCTCGGCGATGAGCTGCGGCGAGATCGCCGGGTCGGTGAAGGTGAGCTGGACGTGCCCCGCCACCACGTCGGTCAGCGCCGCGATGCTGCCCTTGTAGGGCACATGCGTCATCTCGATGCCGGTCGCGCTCTTGATCATCTCGATCGCCAGATGCGGCGTCGCTCCGGTGCCGGTCGACCCATAGGACAGCTTGCCGGGATTTCGTTTGGCGTAATCGACGAGATCGGCGAGCGAGCGGACCGGCAGGTCGGCGTTGACC
Organism: Xanthobacteraceae bacterium; assembly: GCA_036270895.1. Taxonomy (GTDB): domain Bacteria; phylum Pseudomonadota; class Alphaproteobacteria; order Rhizobiales; family Xanthobacteraceae; genus JAVDCA01. The sequence continues at coordinate 1,395 of DATBBS010000504.1, read as the reverse complement.
ACCAGCACGAAGCCGATCTTCGAGGTCAGGGCAACCGGGATAAAGTCCTTGCCCGGATCGTAGGGCAGCGACTTGTAGAGGGTCGCGTTGGTGGTGAGCGTCCCGCTCGGCGCGAACAAGAGCGTGTAGCCGTCGGGCGCCGCCCGCGCGACCGAGGTCGCGGCGATCACGGTGCCGCCGCCGAGCCGGTTCTCGATCACGACCGGCCGGCCCAGGCGCTCGGCCAGCTTGGGCCCGAGGCTGCCGCGCGCCACGATGTCCATCGCGCCGCCGGCGCCGAGCGGCAGCACCAGGGTGATCGGGCGGTTGGGATAGTCCTGCGCGCGCGGCGCGGGCTGAAACCCGAGCAACGCAAGGCCGATCAGCGCCGTCCTCACGATGGCCCGCATGCTGGCTTCCTCCCGCCGTTCTGTCTCTTTGCGCCGGAGGTTAGGCCAGATCGCCGCGACCGCAACAGCGGTTTTGCCGCAGAGCGGCGCCGGCTCAGCGACCGATTGGCCCCCGCCCCCTTCCTCTGGCACGCGCTCTGGTTGGGGTGTCCCCGGGCCGCGGGGCCCGCCCGGCAGGGCTCCAAGGCGCCGGGGGGCCCGGTCCCTTTCCTTGACACGGCGGTTCCGCGGGGCCATAAGCTCGGCGCGGCGCGGGCCTTTGGGCCCGCGCATGCGTTGGAGCCGCCAAACGGTGGCCAAAACACAGCAAAACCCGACTGAAAGAAGCCGGTCCGGATCCTCCGAGCACCGGGATCGAACACGAGGAACAAAACGATGTTCGCGGTCATCAAAACGGGCGGCAAGCAGTATCGCGTTGCCACCGATGACGTCCTGCAGGTTGAGAAGATCGCCGGCAATCCCGGCGATGTGGTGGAATTCGCCGAGGTGCTGGTGGTGGGCGGCGACAGCCCGCAATTCGGCACCCCGACGATTGCCGGCGCCGTCGTGGCCGGCGAGGTGCTGGAACAGGGCCGCGGCCCCAAGGTGATCGCCTTCAAGAAGCGCCGGCGCAAGAATTCGCGCCGCAAGCGCGGTCACCGCCAGGAATTCACCCGGGTGCGGATCACCGAGATCCTGACCGACGGCAAGAAGCCGTCGAAGACGCCCCCGCCCCGCGCCAAGAAGCCGCGGCCGCCGAAACCGGCCGCCGAGGCGCCGGAAGCCGCGGCCGCCGGACAGAAATGACGAAATCAGGTGATGATTTTGTCACGAAAATAGGTTATGACTCGCAGCAACACGGACTTTAACCATGGCACACAAGAAAGCAGGCGGCTCTTCGCGCAACGGCCGTGACTCGGCCGGCAAGCGCCTGGGCGTGAAGCTTTTCGGCGGCGAGACCTGTCTCGCCGGCAACATCATTGTGCGCCAGCGCGGCACACAATGGCATCCCGGACCGAATGTCGGG
>DATBBS010000503.1:0-3221 GCA_036270895.1 Xanthobacteraceae bacterium | reverse complement strand
GCGCACCGTACCGAGCATCTGCCCGCCCGCATCGGTGAAGGATTTGACGAAGGCGGCTTCGGCGTCGTGGCCCGGGATGAAGTCGCTGACCGCGCTGAAGCCTTTCTTCCAGCCCTGCTGCGCGGTCCATTTGCCGAGCGGGTAGACCGTGTGCCATTGGGTGAAGGAGACGCGCACCAGGTAGGGCGAGATGCGCGGGATCGCGACGCCGGCCGCATTGGTGATGATGAAGGGGATCTTGGCTTCGGCGGTGAGCGGCGCAATGGCGGCGGCGACCGGCGAGGATACGACGCCGACCAGCATCTGGACGCGGTCGCGGGTGATCAGCTCCTGCGCCACGCGCTTGCCGGTCTCGGGCGCGGCAGCGTCGTCGCGCCGGATGAGCTCGACCTTGACGCCGGCCGGCAGATCCTTCTCGTGCTCCTTCACGTAGAGCGCCATGCCCTTTTCCATCTCGTCGCCGGGCTGGGCGAGAAATCCGGAATTGCTGTTGACCACGCCGATCTTGACCACCGTCTGGGCGGCGGCCGGCGCCGCCAGCGCAGCCAGCGCCGCGAGCCCCGACAGCACGACAATGAATGGCCTGCGACGCATCACTCCCCTCCCTGGTCAAAACGGCGGCGCCCGCAGTTTTGCTGCTTACCCGCAGGCTGCTTACCCGCAGGCTGCTTACCCGCAGGTGTGCCGCTTATCGGGCGCCAAAGACCACAAGGCTACACGACCGACCCGGCCGGCGCCACCAAGGGTCACGCCGCGCGAAATTCCCAAGCCCCGATCCCCAGCTCCTCGGGAAAGCACGCCACCAGTCGCTCGCCGTCGCGGCGCGCCAAGAGGCCGCCCTGGCGCAAGGCCGCCTCGGCGGCGGTCAGCGCCGCCACATCGATGGTGCAGGCGCCCATAAACGGCAGGCTTGGAATGGCGACCTCGGGAAAACGGCCGCCAAACGCCTGCGGGGTCATGAGCTCGATGCGGCCACGGTCGAGCCGGATGACCTGTCCGCCCGCGCAAGACTCGGCCGGCCGGCCGGTGAAGCGGCCGAACCGCCCCGCGGCTTCGTCCATATCGGCGACCGCGATCGTGAGGGCGGCGAGCCGGACCGCGCCGTTGGGATGATCGAGCCAGCGCGGCTGCCAGACGGTGGGCTCGGTCCGATGGGTCAGGATCTGGATGCGGCCCTCGGGCATCTGCCCGGGCGCGAGGCGCGCGATCGTGAAGGCGGCGATATCGGGACCCTCCACGGTCTCGACCGGGCGCTGCATCGCGACCAGTGGCTGCGTGCGAAAGCCCGCCTCGCCGAGCCGGCGATGCGCCGCGCCGGCGTCCGCGACCGCAAATGCCGCCAGGTGGAGACCGCCATAGCGGGCCAGCGCTACCGCGAGGTCGCGGCCAAGCGCGGTGTCGGCAGTGCGGAACAGCACCTCGACATAGCCGCGCCGGAACATGGCCGTCAGGTTGCCGGTGCCCGACGGCTGGGGGGGCCCGCCCGCCGGGTCGGGATTGACCTGGACCGAGACCGGTGTGGCCTGAAAGCCGGCGCGACCGAGTGCCCGGCGCGCGGCTTCCGGGTCGGGCACGAAGTGGCCGACGTGATCGAGAAAGATCTCGTCGCCCACCGGCAATTGGCGATCCACCTCGCCTGCTGACCGCGCGCGCGCCATCAAATCCTTCTCCCCCGAGGGTGCCGGCGTGACATCTCTTACGCTAGGCATCCCGCCCTGCCACTTATATATAGCGGAGGACGAGCGCGCGGGCGCCGCTGGCGATACGAGTGGTGGGACATGACGAGCCTGAATGCCCCCGAGCCCGCCCTGCGCGTCCGCCCGGCACCGGCCGGCGCACCGGCCATTTCCTTCCAGGATGTCTCGAAGCGCTTCCCGACCGCCGAAGGCCGCATGCTCGAGGTGCTGCGCAGCGTGAGCTTCGACCTGCCATCGGCCGAGATCGTCGCCATCGTCGGCCCCTCGGGGGCCGGCAAGTCGACGCTGCTCAATCTCGCGGCCGGCCTCATCCTGCCGGACCAGGGCGAGGTCCGGGTCCTCGGCCAGGCCACCGCCGGCGCGGTCGACTGGGGCCGTGTCGGCTACATGTTCCAGGACGACCGCCTGCTGCCCTGGCGGGTCGCGCTCGCCAATGTGTCGCTCGCGCTCGAGGCCGGCGCGATGCCGGCGGCGGAACGGCGGCGGCGCGCGCGCGACGCGCTCGCCCTGGTGGGGCTCGCCGACTTCGCCACGGCTTTTCCGCACCAATTGTCCGGCGGCATGCGCAGCCGGGTCGCGCTCGCGCGCAGCCTCGTGGGCGAGCCCGATCTCCTGTTGATGGACGAGCCCTTCTCGCGGCTCGACGCGCAGACCCGCGGCACCATGCATCGTGAGCTCCTGCGCATCCACGAGATGCGCCGCCTGTCGATCCTGTTCGTCACCCATGACGCCGAAGAAGCCGTCGTGCTCGCCGACCGCATCGTGGTGATGTCGGCGCGCCCCGGCCAGGTGCGGGCGACGCTCGACGTCGCGTTGTCCCATCCGCGTCCCGGCACCGAGGGCGCAGCCGCGCTCGTCGCTCGCCTGCGCGCCATGCTCGAAGAGACCGAGGAGACCATCCGATGAGCCTGCGAAAATTCCTTCTCGTGCTGCCCGTCATGCTGTGCGCCTCGGCGGCGGGCGCCCAGGAGAAGATCAAGGTCGGCTATTGGACGAGCGGCTTTTCGGTCGGCTTCGGGGCCGTGCTCGAGGCCGGCAAGTTTCTGGAGCAGGCCGGCCTGACGCCCGAATTCATCAAGTTCAGCGACGTGAACGGACCCACCAAGGCGCTGCTGACGCAGTCGATCGACCTCGCCTTCGCGGCGCCGACGAGCGGCGCCTTCACGCTGGCGATCCAGGGCGCGCCGGCCGCGATCGTGCTGGCGACGCAGATCGCCGAAGCCACTTTCGTGGCCAAGGACGGCTCGCCGCTCAAGACGCTGGCCGACCTCAAGGGCAAGAAGGTCGGCATGTCGCCGGTCGGCAGCGCCACCTACGCGATCGTCTCGTCGGTGCTCGAGCGCAATTACGGGCTCAAGCCGACCGATTACACGCCGGTCGGCGGCAACGAAGGCCAGATCGTTCGCCTGCTCGAGCGCGGCGACGTCGACGCGGCTTCGCTGCGGGCGGTGACGATCGCCTCGGTGCCCGAGCTCAAGCTGCAGACGCTCGGCCGCCTGGTCGACGAATGGAAGAAGATGACCA